>JADQBM010000116.1 GCA_016278615.1 Clostridia bacterium
ATTGGTTTCATAGGAAAGATTTTGCTTCTCAAAAAGCTCATAGTAAGGGGTTAGGGGTCTTTCTCCCAATCTTTTTGTACCTGTAAAAATCATAGAAGATTGTGCCAGGGCAGCTGCGATGGGTATGAGAAAACGCAAGGTAGACCCCGATTCTCTACATGGAATTTCCGCAGATTCAAGTTGGCCGTGATGCATGCCGAGGATTCTCAGAGAAGATTCAGAGATTCTTTCAACTGCAGCACCAAAAGCTTTCATTCCTTCTAATGTGGCTTCAATATCATGGGACATCATGATGTTGCTTATTTCAGATGGACCCTTGGCAAGGGCCGCACATATAATGGCTCTGTGACTAATGCTTTTGGATGGAGGAATATGTATGTTACCAGACAGTTTTGATGGTTTAATGATTACTGTATTCACATTTATGCTCCTTTCTTAAAAAAAATCTTTTAAATCCCTTTTCGCTATAGGATGAATAAAACTGTCGCCTATAGAACGCAACAATATAAGGTGGATGTCATCTCCTCTTGTTTTTTTGTCAGGAGATAGAGCTTCTAAAAGCTGAGTTTCGTCAATATCCGGGAGCTGGGAAGGAAGGTTGAGTTTAGTCAAAAGGGCTTTTATTCTATTAGAAGTACCCATTTGAGTATAACCCATTTCTTCACTTTTTTTGGTAATATGATACATGCCAATGGCAACACCTTCGCCATGAGTATATTTCTTGTAATTAAATACTTTTTCTACGCCATGACCAAATGTATGTCCAAAGTTAAGAAGCATTCGAGTATTTTCATCTTTTTCATCTTCCTCAACGACTCTTTTCTTAATCTCACAGCATCGAAAGACGATTTCATCTATATGAAGCATTAATTGATCTTTATCCAGTTTTTCTAATTTTAAAAAAAGTTCAGAATCTTTAATACATCCATACTTGATAACTTCGGCCATACCGTCTGAGAAAAACCTGGGACTTAAAGATTGAAGAAGTTGGGGGTCTATAAACACAGCTTTTGGGTGATAGAAACTTCCTACAAGATTCTTGCCTTCTTTTAGATTAACGGCTGTTTTTCCACCAATACTGCTATCCACCTGTGCAATTAAAGAAGTAGGTATTTGTATAAATGGAACACCCCGAAGGAAGGTTGCTGCAGCAAAGCCTGTTAAATCACCTATAACACCGCCTCCAAAGGCAATGAGCAAGTCACTCTTTGTCATGTTATAAGACAACAGTTCCTTATAGATACATTCAAGAACACCTAAAGATTTACTGTTTTCTCCAGGATATAGAAGGATTAAATGAACCTGAAAGCCTGATTTCTCTATATTTTGAATCAGTGCTTCCCCATAGGCAGCATAAACATTTTTATCTGTTATAATCACAACCTTTTTTCTTTGAATAAAAGGAAGAATCTTTTGGCCCATCTCTTTAATTACGTTGTTTTGGATCACAATAGGATAAGGTGCCTCTGGTAAATCAATCGTTAGATTAAACATATTATTTCATCTCCTCTTTCTTTTTGGTACAAGTGCTGAATATGGACTCAAGATGATCCATATCCTGAGAAGAAAGGGTGTCACGGATTTTACTCATTTCTTCCATAAAAGAATCTATAAGAGGTAATAAATGTTGACGGTTTTCCATTATTAATTGCCCCCAAAGGGGTGCATTCATTCTGGCGATTCTTGTGAATTCCCCAAAGCTGTTCCCGGTAAATCTTAAGACATCTTTTTCCTGACTGGAGTTAATCAATGAAGCAGCAATGAGATGCGGCATTTGGCTGGTATAACCAATAATCTCATCGTGTTTTTGGGGAGATATCCTTGATATTTTACCAAATCCCATTGCTTTTAGCAAAGCTTCTACTTTCTGAATATTTTCTTCCTTATTGATAGGAGAGGGCGTTATCAGAAAATTTGCATTCTTAAATAATATTTCAGTTGCTGATTGAACCCCTTTTCCTTCATTGCCCGCCATGGGGTGTCCACCGATAAAGTCAATATCCTTTCGAAGAATGGGTTGAACTTCACTTAGGATACCGCTTTTAACTCCAGAAGTATCCATGATGATGGCACCTGGCTTGAAAAAATTCATATATTCAGATATAAAGGTTATGGTATTGCGAGGGTATATGGCGAGGATAACCACATCTGAATTTGATAGCGGGTACTCAGGTTCAGAGAACCCGTCATCAATCATATTTTTTCTTTTCGCTTCCATAAGAGTCTCGTGATTTACATCGATACCCCAAACATTATTGAAATTTAATTTTTTAAGGGAGTAAGCTAAGGAGCCACCAATGACACCTAAACCCACAACACTGATGTTAAAATTGTATGTCTCCATGGACGACCTCCGTTTTACATGGTTTTATCTAAAAATGGGGATAGAGATTTTAAAGTTTTCATAAGAAGATCAAATTTTTCAGGCTTTATGGATTGCTGACCATCGCTTTTTGCATTTTGAGGGTCCTGATGAACCTCAACCATGATACCATCTGCACCAACCGCAAGGGCTGCTTTAGCAAGAGGTTCCACCAACCACCATTCCCCTGAAGCATGACTGGGATCAACGATAACTGGAAGATGACTTAGTTTTTTTATAACAGGAACCGCACTGATATCCAATGTATTTCTTGTATATTTTTCAAAGGTGCGAATGCCTCTTTCGCAAAGAATGACGTTGTCATTGCCACCTGACATGACATATTCTGCTGCCATTAAAAGTTCTTCAATAGTTGCAGACAATCCTCTCTTAAGGAGAATAGGTTTTTGGATTCGGCCTAACTCTTTAAGGAGGGTGAAGTTTTGCATATTTCGTGCACCTACTTGAATGATATCAACATTTTCATTAAAATAATCAATTTTATCAATGGACATGATTTCTGTTACGACGGGCAATCCTGTTTGGCGTTTTGCTTCGTTCATGATTTCGATGCCTTCTTCGCCCATTCCTTGAAAACTGTAAGGAGAAGTTCGTGGCTTAAAAGCACCACCTCTTAAAAATTGTGCGCCAGATCTTTTGATCTGTTTTGCTAAATCAATAAGAGAGTCCCTACCTTCTATGGAACAAGGGCCTGCAATAACACTGAAATGAGTTCCGCCTATTTTATGACCCTCTATGTTTATGACAGAAGCATCAGGCTTAAACATTTTACTGGCCCTTTTATAAGGGGATTGGACCCTAATAAGCTTTTCTACAATTCGGTTGGCTTCTATCATAGAAGGGTCTATTGTGGAAGTGTCTCCAACAACCCCTAAAAGATGATAGTTTGTTCCTTTACTTTCATGAATTTCAATATCATGGTTCTTGATCAGTTTTTCTCTTATAACATTAATTTCTTCCTGCGGGGCATCTTTACACATGACAATAATCATTTTTAATCCTCCGATTTCTTTGATAATAAAAAGAAGACTCATTTAATGAGTCTTCTTGCTTTATCATAATTTTGATATTATTTATGATTTTTTATGCAGTACCATATAGAACTGCTTCAGGAAACTCATTAAAAAGAAGATTATTTAATTTGCAATAAAAAGTTCCAGCGCTAAAATAAAAGCCCCAGCAAAAGTAAAAGTAATAATCTTTAATTGCAAATTCCTTTCTCAAAACTCGTTTCATGGTTGCCTCCTATAAGTCTTTTGACTCATATTTAACTCATTGTACATGTATCCATATAAAGAAGTCAAGAAATATATTTTTTTATTTTATTTACTTCTATTCATACTATTATAGCCATTATTAAATAATATGACTCTATAATGGAAATAAATAAATTGTCAAGGGATTGGATAGTCATAAAATGTCATAAAATAAAGAAATATTTAATAGAATTTTAATTGTTTATTTGGAAACATCCCTTTATAATTAAATTTAAATATGATTGTTAGGAGAGTGATGTCTTTGGTAGGATGGATTATATATAAAGCCCAGGATTCAGAGGTGAAACCAGAAGCATATGAGATTAACAGACTGGTGGAAGAGGCCAAGGCACAGGATATAGAATTAAGAGTTCTGAAACCTGAGCAAATAGATTTAATTGTAACAAAAGAGGATAGAAAGAGTATTTTGTTGGATGATAAACCCACATCATTACCAGATTTTGTATTGCCTCGAATGGGTGCAGGGACTACATATTTTGCATTAGCGGTCATTAGACAATTAGAGCGATTGGGGGTACCCAGTTTTAATGATTCCGATGGGATTGACACCGTAAAGGATAAATTATATACCCATCAGATTTTAGCTCAAAGTAATTTGCCAGTTCCCAAAACCATGTTGGTTAAATTTCCTGTAGACATCAGCCTAATAGAAAAACACATTGGCTTTCCTGCAGTTATTAAAACTTTGTCAGGATCTCAAGGTAAAGGCGTTTTTTTAGTTAAAGACAAACAATCCTGCAAAGATTTGTTTCAGCTACTTGAAATCACCAACTCACAAATCAGTATTATTATACAAGAATTTATTGCAACCAGTTACGGAAGGGACTTAAGAGTTTTCACTGTTGGGGGTCGAGTTGTAGCGTGTATGGAAAGAAAATCAAATTCTGATGATTTCAAAGCAAATTACTCCTTGGGTGGAATTGTTAATAGCTATCCTATTTCACCTGAAATAGAATGGCTTGCAGTGGAAGTGACCCGGTTACTGGGCCTTGATATTGCTGGTGTGGATTTGTTATTTGACCATGATCATTTTAAAATATGTGAAGTCAACTCATCGCCAGGCTTTGAAGGCATTGAATCTTGTTGTAGTGTCAATATTCCAAAGGAGATGTATACGTATCTGAAGCTACGGTTAGGAGATAGAGAACAGATGACAGATAACAGATAAGAGATATGTAGGGACGACCCTTGCGGTTGTCCTTAAAGATATGTAGGGACGACCCTTGCGGTTGTCCTTAAAGATTATTGGCATCATTATTGCTAATTAAATAAATGAAAGACTAATAATTATCAATTGGGGAAAAAGAGGGATAGGAACATGGATATGGAAATGGTTGTTTTTCATTTAATGACACATAGTGATGATGCTAAAAGTTCAAGTTTAGAATCTATTAAATACGCAAGAAAAGGTGATTTTGAGAAAGCAAATATGTGCTTGGAAATGGCAGAAGAAAGCTTGTCCGAAGCCCATAAAATTCAATCTGAGCTCATGAAAAAGGAATCCAAAGGCAGTAAAACAGAGATTACACTATTATTGATTCATGCTGAGAATTGTCTTGGAAATTCGGTTACAATAAAGGAACTGGCTTATGAGATGGTTCATATGTGTATGGATATGCAAACCATGCACGCTAATGGATAAATTGGACTCATACAAAAGAGAATAATTATTGAATAAGACTCACTTTAAGTTAAATATCATTTTTTACTTTTAGCATGATTATTTTTTTTTCGAAGAAAATAGTAAATAAAAGGGAAGGTGATATTTTTGAAAGAGTTTAATCCCCAAAAAGCATTTGTTGATCCAATGAGCCTTGAATATGCGACCGGAAGACGTGTTTTGGAATATCTTAAAGCTTCTCAGATTCCAATCACATATTCTAAAAGAGTCATTATTGAAGGGGAGTCTTCTATTGAAAAATACAATAATTCTAAGAAAACTATTTTTTTAACGCTGAATAAGGAAAAAAAACTCAGGCCATGTTCACCATCAGCGGATTTTCAATTCTCCCTCACAAGTTCATGTCCAGGAATGTGCGAATATTGCTATTTGCAGACCACTCAGGGAGAGCGACCTTATATAAAAATTTTTGCTAATATTGAGGATATTTTTGAGGTTATTCAAAAGCATATAGATGAAAATGAATCGGAAACTACGACTTTCGAATGCAGCAGCATCACAGATCCTGTTCCTTTTGAAAAAATGACAGGAAGTCTTAAAGCCTGTATTGAATTTTTTGGAAATAGTGAAAAAGGAAGGCTACGGTTTGTGACCAAATATCATCAAGTGGATGATTTGATAGAGGCCCATCATAAGGGTCATACAACATTTCGATTCAGTATCAATACAAAGAAAATCATTAATGACTTTGAACACAATACTTCCTCCATGGAACATCGCATCCAAGCGGCGGGTAAAGTGAGTAAAGCAGGTTATCCATTAGGCTTTATTATTGCCCCAATCATGAGATACCCCAATTGGAAAGAGGATTATGAGGAAATGTTGTCAGAACTTAAAAGTCATGTTTCGGAAAACAAGAAGGAAATCACCTTTGAGCTCATACAACATCGATATACCCAAACAGCAAAAAAGCTCATTTATAGTAGGTTTCCTAAGACGAAATTAGATATGAATGATGAAGAGAGACAGTTGAAATGGGGACCTTACGGAAAATATAAACATGTGTATAAGAAAGAGGATAGTGAAGAAATAAAAGCACATATGATGGGCTTGATAGAAAAGTATTTTGAAAATGGAAAAGTTGAATATTTTACCTGATGATAGAAAATTTATTATATTAATAAAGACATGCATTATGTGTGTATAAACAGAAAAAGAGGAGAAGAAATGCATAAATTCAATCCCGAAAATAGAAAAAAATTAGATTCAGTAGAGAGAAGAAGGATTCTCCCTGCAAACCAAATTCTTGAAGATTTTTTTTTGAAAAGTGAGGATATTATGGCGGATATCGGCTGTGGAATCGGATACTTTACTTTCCCGGCTTCAAGTATTATAAATAAAGAAGGAAAAGTATATGCTCTGGA
This sequence comes from Clostridia bacterium, assembly GCA_016278615.1. Taxonomy (GTDB): domain Bacteria; phylum Bacillota; class Clostridia; order Peptostreptococcales; family JAAYPU01; genus Soudan-22. Next base: position 6,706 of record JADQBM010000116.1, read on the forward strand.
TATATCAGAAAGCATGCTTCAGGAAGTAGAAAACCGCATTAATGAAGAAAAGATTCATAATATTATTACCGTTAAAACTGAAGAATATGACCTGAAACTGCCAGATCAATCCATTACCTATGCTTTTATGTGTACCGTACTTCATGAGATTTCTGATAAAGAACGCTTTATTTCTGAGGTTGGGCGCATTTTAAGAAAGGGAGGAAAAATGATCGTTGTTGACTGGGAAAAGAAGGAGACGGATATGGGACCTCCCTTATCCCATAGATTTGGCAGGGAGGAAGTAAAAGTTTTATTACAATTTCAAGGCTTGAAAACTATAAATGAAAAAAATATTTCAGATATGTTTTATGGAATAGAAGCAACCAAATAATTCATTTAAGATTTAGGATGTAGTATTTAAGATTTAAGGTAAATTTTGTTAAGACGAAATCTTGATTATACAAAATAAATACTAAGAAGATTTTGGACAGGGGATATGGGATGAGATTACAGGAAAATAATCAATATTTAAGAAGCATCGAGCTCCAAAGGGATAGGGTGGATTCTTATAGCAAGTATCCATTTTGTTTGCCTGCTATCAGGGAGTTATCTAGTTTAAGTTTTCACCCCAATGTGACATTTGTTATTGGTGAGAATGGAACGGGAAAATCTACAATCTTAGAAGCCATTGCAACCGCTTATGGTTTTAATCCTGAGGGAGGCACCAAGAATTTCAACTTCTCTTCAAGGGCATCCCATTCTGAACTTTATGAAGTGCTTAAACTGGTTAAAGGATTTAAAAAGCCTAAAGATGGCTTTTTTCTTCGTGCTGAGAGTTTTTACAATCTTGCTACCACAATAGACAAATTGGATAAAGAAGGAGGAGGTGGGCCTCCAATTATTGATTCCTATGGAGGAATATCATTACATGAGCAGTCTCATGGGGAATCATTTTTTAATGTCTTTATTAATAGATTTGGTGGGCAAGGGCTTTATATATTAGATGAACCTGAAGCGGCCCTATCTCCTTCACGCCAGATGGCAATGATTACACGGATGCATGATTTAGTTGAGAAAGGGTCCCAATTTATTATTGCGACCCATTCCCCTATCTTAATGGCTTACCCTGATGCATGGCTATATGAAATTAAAGAGAGTATAGAGACTGTTAAGTATGAGGAAACAGAACACTATGAGATTACAAAGACTTTTTTAAATAATACACAGATGATGCTGGATATTTTGATGGATAGTGAGTAATATTATTTCTCTCCAAAGCTTATAACATTAAAAACCACTTTGGAAGCTTCAGCACGGGTTGCAAAACCTTGTGGGTCAAAATTGCCTTCTGGTCTTCCATTCATGATGCCGGTATTTGCCACCATAATCACCCCATTAAGGGCCCATGGACTCACCAGATTTTCATCAATAAATGAAACAGAATCAATTATATCTGAGAAAGTCATCCCTGTTGAAGTAGTAAAGTTATTAAGGATGATCGCCATTTCCTCTCTTGTAATGGGCGCGTCTGGGGAGAAAGTGCCATCGGGATTTCCACTAATTATTTTGTGTTCATAGGCCCAATTAACGTAGGGCGCATACCAATCGGTCTCTTGGACATCTGTAAAATTTGCTGCTTCTGCTGTGTTCGTATCCAGACCCACTATTGTATTGGATATCATTGTCAAGAATTGAGCTCTCGTTATTTGTGCATCCGGTAAGAATTGATTGTTTCCCATTCCTTTTACGATACCTTTTTCAGTTAGAAGTTCAATATTATTTTGGGCCCAATGGTCTTGAATATCCGTGTAGGAAATTTCGGAGAGACCTACTTGTACAGGTATTGTTTTTGTTATGCCGTTATAGGCGATGGAGATATTACCGGATACGCTGCTTTTATTGGTTGCAACGAAAACACCGTTCTGGTCAATATTTCCTAAATGTGCATCTAAAGACCAAGTAAATAAATTGTCTGAACTTGTAACTGGAACATATCCAGAAAGTGCAGTCACATTAATATCCACTGTTTTTCCTGGGTCAATGATAATATTTGTTTTATCGGGATAGATTGAAATATCCTGAGTAATATTGATAGATGCTGAAGCAAGAAATCCTCCTGATTCAGCTATAATTTGTCCTTTGCCTGTTGTTTCTCCAGCTGTAAATAATCCGTCTGAATTTATATGTCCCATACCGTTTTCAACCTCGTAGACGATATGATCTGGAAGAGGTGCTGGAGTGTACATTTCATCTGTGGCCTTGGTTGTAAACTGTACTTGCGCGCCAGGCATCATAAAGGTGGTCAAAGGATATAAATGAAGATTATTGGTTATGCCACTTCCTTGATTTTTTGAAACAAGAAATAATGCGTTGGAAACAGAACGTTCTTTCCCATCAGAAGGTAAGTTCATCAATTTTGCATCTTCTTCTCCCGGCATTCTTGCCAGCATGGTGGTTGAGCCGCCACCATCCATATTAATAACTGTTTCACAGCCTCTTTCTACCATATAGGTTGCAATATCAGTCAGGTTCATACCTAAAGAATAGCCTGGTCTTCTGCCGTCAACTGTATACAGCATGATGCCGCCATCCTTTTTAATTCCCAAGGCGGTTCTGGGGTTTAATGCTGTATTTGTCGTTGAAACAACACCGTTTTGGGCAATGATCTCATAGGCACCAATTGCCTCAGTCGCCTCTTGCCACATGCCTGTTTCGTCGGTAACCGTAAAAGATACATGATCTCCTATAATGAGATTGGATAAAGTTTCAGCACCAGGCGTATTAATACCTGCTGAAAGAACTATGTGATTATCTCCAATCGCAGTGTTTTTTGTATTATCATTAATGCCAATTACCACCCCGTGGATGCTGTCATTTATAACGGGTTCTGAACTATCTAATGCCTCAAAAACCACTTCAATACTATTTGTTATGGTCTGCGTTGTTTCTGCATATTGACGGTTATAAAAATGAAGTGAATTAGAAATCCCTTTTGGCTTATTTATGTGATCAAAGGTATAGACAGTTTCTTCATTGACCGTAAAGGTATAATTAAATAAAACCGGGGCCACAAAAGCCGTTCCATCAGCATTAAAACCAAGAGCGTTACTATTATTGAGGCCCGAGTTTTTCATTTTGCCCTCGTGCATGCTCATGCCCAAAGGGACACTAGTTGAAGTATCAAAGAAATCACCATTAATGCCTGCAATAACAGTATATCCCTCTTCTGCTAACAAGCCCTTCATATAAGATAAAGATGATTTGCGTGCAACATCCCCCACAAAAACATAAGGCATAACACTGTCATTAATGGTTGTATCAACTGTATATATGTGTTGGACGGCTTGGCTTTTATTTATTGCAATTTGTTCCTCATAAAAAGCATTTTGAGATAGATATGTTTGTGCCTGATAGACTGTTTCCCCTAATCCCTGACCATATATATAACCTGGAGTTGTCAATATCATTGCACAGGAAATGACCGATGCAATAATTTTTCTTATGTCTTTTTTATTCATATTTCTCCTTTAACCATGCCTAAGAATTTTTATGTCGATTCTTCTTCTATTATGTAATATTTAGTTTCTATTATCAAACAAATAACAGAAACTTAATAATCCCATGTTTTGGATATTTGTCATCTCCCAAATCTGGAAATACATTGAAAAGAGATATATGCAGATAAATGTGCTTTAGAGTTTAGACAGTAGGTTCTCAGCAGAATGAATCAAAAAGAACCGTCCCAAATGACACCAGATGACATACTTTGATAAGGTCAGGATTTATGGTACTATATAAATAAAATCTACTGATTTCTAAGGGAGGCGATACTTTGGTTGTTGTTGGTTTGGGGGGAGCTGAAGGAGCATTAGAAGCCTATGAACAGTTTTTTAATCATGTGCCTAAAAATTGCAACATGGCTTTTGTAATGATACATATAGATGATTCACTGGAAAATGAAAGACTGGACACAATTCAAGGATTTACGAAAATGGATGTATTCCACATAGAGGATGAAATAGATATTCAACCTAATTGTGTCTATATTGTTCCTCCTAACAAGTATGTAACTGTTTTGAACAATAAGTTGAAACTTGAAAATCCTTCTACGAGCTTAAGCACGCAAATGCCAATAGATTATTTCTTTAAAGGTCTGGCAAATCATTTAGAAGAATTTGCGTGTGTCATCTTTTCAGGAAAGGGTATAGATGGGACATTGGGAATAAAGGAGATCAAAAAGAATTTGGGTATAGTTATGGTACAAGAACCTTCAACCTGCAAATACGATAACATGCCTGTAAGTGTTATAAATACTGGATTTGTGGATGTTATAGCGACACCGGAAAAATTACCTTCCATTTTGAACGATTGTTTGAATCTTTCTTCCAAAGAAAAGAATATTTATGAAATGGAAAAAAATCCTGAAGGATTAAAAGAAATACATATGCTACTTAAAAAACACACAGAACATGATTTTTCCTTTTATAAGCAAACAACCTTTAATAGACGTATCGAAAGACGTATGAACATTCATCAGATAATCAGAGTTACTGATTATGTTAAGATGCTTTCTGAAAGTCCCGTGGAGCTTGACTTACTTTTTCAAGAGTTGTTGATTGGTGTGACCAGCTTTTTTAGAGATTACAAAGTCTTTGAATCACTAAAAGAAAAGATACTTTTTCAATTATCAAAAAATAAACCTGAAGGAGACTTACTGCGCATCTGGATTCCTGGTTGTTCCACAGGAGAAGAAGTCTACTCAATCGCAATATTGATTTTTGAGTGTCTGGATGTATTGGCATTAAATGGCCATATAAAAATCCAAATTTTTGCTACAGACATTAATGAGAATGCACTCAATATTGCTCGACAGGGAATTTATTCTTCCAATATATCTGCTGATATATCATCTGAACGATTGGAACAGTTCTTTACACGAATAGATGACAATCAATATCAGATTAAAAAAGTCATAAGAGAAAACATCATTTTCGCGGTTCAGAATATCATCACAGACCCCCCTTTTACAAAATTAGATATGCTGTGCTGTAGAAATCTTTTTATCTATTTTTTACCAGAATTACAAAAAGACCTATTGCACATGTTTTATTATAGTTTGAAGCCAGAAGGCATACTTTTATTAGGCACTTCCGAAACCATAGGGGATTCTGTCGACTTGTTTTCGCCCTTGCACAATCAGTTGAAAATTTATAAACGCTTGGATTCCATGATATCTCCTTCATTGAATATGACACATTTTTCCTCTGTCTTTCAAGGACAACATACACGCCTTACTCAGACTACCAAGAAGGCAGACTCAACCATTGAGAAGGTTGCACGCAAAGTATTGATTAAAAAGTATGCCCCTGCTTCTGTGATAATAAACCGAAAGGGCGATATCATTTACTTACAAGGTCGGACTGGTAAATATCTAGAGCCTCCTCAAGGAAAAGCGAACATGAACATTTTTACTATGGCGCGTGGAGGGCTGAGGCTTGGTATCGATATGGCAGTCAATAAAGTCCTTTTAACAAACGAGGAAGCATTAGTCAAAGACTTAATAATCGATTCGGAATACGGATGCAATCGTGTAGATTTAATAATTATGCCGCTTAAAGAACCTGACAATCTAAAAGGCTTACTCATGGTTATTTTTGAGGAAAAAGTTCAGACGGATTTTTTAAGTGAGTCAGGAATCAAACCTACGGAGCAATTCTATGAATCTAATGACGTGGAAGTTCAAATGGAGTTTTTAAAAAGACAGCTACAAGGAACCATAAGTGAAATGGCTGCCTCACAAGAAAATTCAAGATTGGTCATGGAAGAATTGCAGTCAACAAATGAGGAGATGCAAAGCACAAATGAGGAACTGACTACCTCCAAAGAAGAGTTGCAATCTTTAAATGAAGAATTAATCGCTATAAATGCTGAATTGCAAGTAAAAAATGAAGAATTGGTACGTTCTGATGATGATGTAAAAAATCTATTAAATAGTACGGATTTGGGTATTTTATTTCTTAATCGTAGTATGGTCATCAATCGTTTTACAAAAAAAACTACAAAAATTTTCAATCTGATTCAATCAGATGTGGGACGTTGTATTACAGACATTACAATAAATGCAGACTATAAAATGTTAGAAAACGATGTCAATGATGTGTTGGAAACACTAATTCCAAAAGAAATGCAGTTGCAAACTAAAAATAAGGAATGGTACAACATTCGTATTTTGCCATATAGGACAAACACCAATGTAATAGATGGTGTCATCATTACCATTACAGATGTTTCTTTGATTAAAAAGATGGAAATATACAATGAATCTTCCCGAGTTTTTGCTGAAGGTATTATCTCAACCATTCGAGAAGGGCTCCTTGTATTGGATTCCAATTTAATGATCATGACAGTGAACCAATCCTTTTATAATATATTTAAAGTAACCCCGGATGAAGTCATGGCTGAGTATGTCTATAATCTTGGAAACGGACAATGGGATATTCCACAATTGCGACATTTGCTGGAAGACATACTAGAAAACAATTCTTCCTTTAATGACTATATTGTTGAGCATAAGTTTCCTCTTGTAGGGTACAAAAAGATACTTTTGAATGCAAGGAAACTCAATATAAAACCTCAAAACTCCAATATGATTCTACTGGTTATGGAAGATGTAACCAATCTGTAGAGAAGGTATTGTTTTGATTGTACGAATATAAGGGGTGATATTATGAAAAATGATGACAGGCTCAATGAAAAACTGAATATTCTTAGACGTAAAGCAGAAGAAAAATTAAAAAGTGATGGACAAAAGCCAGACGTTCATATTAGAGAAAAAAGCGCTCAATACATAATAAATGAACTTCAAGTCAATCAAATTGAATTAGAACTTCAAAATGAAGAATTGAAAGCTGCTAATGAAAAAGCAAAATATTTATTAGATAAATATACCAACCTGTATAATTTTGCACCCTCGGGTTATTTTACTCTTAACGTAAACGGAAAGATTAAGGAATTAAATATGGCTGGCGCTGAACTATTGGGGATGAAAGGTAAGTCACTAAAAAATAGCTGCTTTCAGGCATTTCTCATCACAGATTTCATTGGCGTTTTCAACACATTTCTCATAAAAATCATTGAAACTCATGAAAAACAAATGTGTGAGGTACAATTGCTTAATGAGAGGGAAAGTCCATTATTCGCTAAAATTGAAGGAGTAGTTGCACAAGAAAATGAAGACAATACTAAGCAAATACTCATTTCTGTAATGGATATTACAGAACACAAACAAATTAAGGAGTATAAGAAAAGTGCTCAAGAAAGTTTGCAACTATTAAATGAAACATTGGAAAATGACAAGTTGAAGTTAGAGTTTTTCTCAAATATATCTCACGAATTACGTACGCCATTGAATGTTATTTTGTCAACACTTCAATTAGTAAATCTCCTTAAAAAAGAGCAATTAGAGGGAGAGAGCAACCTTTATCTGGATAAACATATCCAGGTGATTAAACAGAATTCTTTCAGGCTCCTTCGATTGATAAATAACGTCATTGATGTTACTAAAATAGACTCAGGCTATTATGACATTAAGCTGCAAAATTACAATATCATCATACTTGTTAAGAGCATTATGACATCTGTTAGACCCTTTATCGAGAGCAAGGGCATTGCTCTCGAATTAACCTCAAATGTTGAATCCAGAATAATCGCATGTGACCCTGATAAAATTGAGAGAATTGTTTTAAATATTATGTCTAATGCTGTCAAATTCACTAAGCCAGGAGGGAGAATATCTGTAGATATATTTAATGATTTGAACGATATAACAATATCATTAAAAGATACTGGTATTGGAATCCCAAAAGACAGGCTTGAAGAAATCTTTCTCAGGTTTAGACAAATCGATAAGTCATTAACAAGAGAGCATGAAGGAAGTGGAATTGGATTAAACCTTGTGAAATCCATTGTTAATATGCTTGGTGGATGTATAATGGTAGAAAGTGAATTAGGGGAAGGAAGCACGTTTTCAATAAAACTGCCTGCCAAAATGCTTGCGAATAAGGAATATGAGGGTGATATTTCTGGTGATGATGAAGATCAAGGGCAGATAGAAAGAATTAAGATAGAATTCTCAGATATATATTAAGATAGGGAGTACCTAATAATAGTCCTCGATGGGGTTTTGTAAGGAGGTTGAGCAATGAACGTGATTATTACTGGACCAAAAGGAAAAATGGGCAAATTAATAACAAAAGTAGCTGCACAAAGAGAAGATATGTGCGTTGTTTCAGGGGTCGGGCCTATAGGAAGAGACTATATTGGTAAGGATATTGGGACAGTAGCTCAAATAGGATTTGAACTCAATGCTACAGTTGTTCATGATTTAGAGTCTGTTATTCAGCAATGTGATGTCATCATCGATTATTCCACAGTTAAATTTTCTATTGAGGTCATGGAAGCTGCCATTAAACATAAAAAAGCAGTAGTTTGTGGCACAACAGGATTTTCTGATGTACAATTTAAGAGAATGGAAAAAATCTCTGAGGAAATCCCTTTCTTATATGCTGCAAATACCTCCAGATTGGTAAATCTCATGTATAAGCTTTTGGAAATCACAGCCATAGTCATAGGGGAAGCCGCTGATGTAGAAATTATTGAGATGCATGATCGCTATAAAAAGGATGCACCCAGCGGGACTTCTAAAGAAATGGGACGTATTGTTGCAGAAGCTTTTGAGAGAAATTTAGAAGAAATTGCTGTCTATGGAAGACAAGGCCATGGCGAAAGAATACCTGATAGCATTGGGTATCATTCTATACGTTCAGGAGATATTTCAAGCAGCCATAAGGTGATGTTTGGGCTTTTAGGGGAGCGTTTGGAGATTACCCATCATAGCTATAATTGGGAGTGCTTTGCACAAGGTGCTTGCGAGGCCGCAGCGTTTTTGTTGAATAAGCCAGCCGGTTTTTATACGGTTTCAGATGTTCTAAAAATATGAAAAATATCAGGAGAGATAAATGAATTGGATTGACTTCAAAGGGTTAAATAAGAAAAGAATTATAGCAGCTTCTTTATCGATTATTATAGCGATTGTATTATCCTATTTGATCTATGCTTCAGAATATAAGTTTACCAATGATAAAGATGATTTGTCGGCTGCCATTACAGAATATACATCTAACGGGAGGTACTCGGTAGAGGCTTATGTACTTGAGACAAAAGAGGTGGACAGTGTTCTAATAGCTTTTTTTAAGGATAAGTCAAATGCAGATGTCTATGGATTTGCTAGATTATCAAAAGGATTTAATCAAAAATATAGATTGATTAGAGCCAATTTCAGCCCCAGTAAGTATACTTCGCTCGTTAAGGCCTATGAATTTGAAACCTCAAAAGGTGTATATTATGCCATAGGCGGGCATAATTTGGATAGTAATGTCACTGCTTATGGATTAGAATTTAAGTATGGTGATTTTGATAATACAGATAATAGCCAATGGGTCCAGTATGATATAAGTAACAGTCAATTTATAGATTTGCATAAGAAATCAAGCATACAAAACTTATTGAGCATGGATTTTGTTGAGAACGATTTTTATTTAAACCCCTTTCATGTGGCACTGTTAGACTCGGAAGGTCAAGATATAACTGAGGAATATAAAAAAGTGGATCCTCAAAATAGCACTTGGAGCGCAGGTACTGGAACGGCAGAATTATTTATGATAAATGTTTTTATGGCGATAGTATTGATATTTGGGCTTATCATGGCAAGGTATTTCTTAACAGATTAAGGAGTGGTAGCTTTGGGAAAAGCATTTTGGATTGTATTTTGCCTAGGGACATTCATTTTATTTTTAATTGGATTAGGGACAATTTTTGATTTATTTGAAGTTGTGATATTCAGTTCTCCTTATCTGGGTTTTTATTTGCTTAGTATTGTGGGATTCTTAATAGGTATTGCCGCAAGGTTTGTAGCAAAGCGATTAGAATTCAAAGAAGAAAATGCTATGATTCATCGTATTAACAAAATTGGCTTATATGGGAATGGAGCAATCATAATTCTGTTTTTCCCTCCAATATATTTTCTTTGGGGCACATTGGTTTTTGGCCCTTAAAAACAAGTAAAATAGAAATAAGTTAAAAGGTATAATGATTTGATGATTTAGGGGAATGACTAAGATGATTCGAAAAAAGCAAAGGTGAAAAATATGAATAAAGAAAAAGTAAAACTGAAATGTACAAGGATGGATGAAGAGGGAAAAGGCGTTGTTAAAATTAAGGGGCAAGAGATACACATCCCTTATTTGATTCAAGGGGAGACAGCTGTTGTTGAAGTGTTTCAAAACAAAAAGGGAATACAGGCTAAGGTTTTAGATATTGAAGAAAAGTCAGAACACAGGACGCATCCTAAATGCCCTCATTTTAACCAATGTGGAGGGTGTCAATTGCAGCATTTATCCCATGAAGGGCAGGCGCAATTCAAGCAGAATACAGTTGAAAAACTTTTGAAGCGTTATCATAAAGTGAATCCCATAATAACCATGGAAGACTCTTGTTCTTATCGCAATAAGATGCACTCTACTCTTGCATTGGAAAAAAATAATAAAATAATATCCGGTATATATGAAGAAAATACACATCGCGTAATTTCAATAGAGCGATGTCTCATACAAGACAAGCATGCAGATGAAATCGTCGCATCTATTCTCGATATGATGAAGTCTTTTAAGATGAAGCCCTATGATGAAGATGCTCAGCAAGGTTTTCTAAGGCACATATTAGTAAAAACAGGATTTGCATCCAATGAGATTATGGTCGTATTAGTCGTTTCATCTCAAATATTTTCAGGGAAAAATAATTTTGTCCGTGCTTTAACGAAAAAGCACCCTGAGATTACAACGATTATTATGAATGTGAATAATCGCAGGACAAGTATGATACTTGGGGATCAAGAAAAGGTCCTTTATGGAAAAGGATATATTGAAGACACACTATGTGGTTATGTGTTTCAGATTTCTTCCAAATCCTTTTATCAAATCAATCCCATTCAAACAGAGATTTTATATAATAAAGCAATAGAGATGGCAAAGTTCACAGGAAATGAAAAGGTTTTAGACGCTTATTGTGGGATAGGGACCATATCAATTATTGTAAGCGGCAAAGTAAAAGATGTCATTGGTGTTGAATTAAACAAAGAGGCTGTAAAAGATGCCATAAAAAATGCAAAACGCAATAAAATATCCAATGTCTATTTTTACAACGACGATGCCGGTGATTTTATGGTGAAATTAGCGAAGGGAAAACAGTCTGTTGATACGGTTATTATGGACCCACCCAGAAGTGGTAGCGACGAGAAGTTCTTGTCCGCTCTGATTCAATTAAGTCCAAAGCAAATCATTTATATATCCTGCAATCCAGTCACATTGGATCGTGACTTGAAGTTTTTAACCCAGAAAAGCTATGTTGTAAAGGAAATACAGCCGGTGGACATGTTTCCTGAGACTTATCATACAGAAAGCTGCGTGAAGATTGAGAGGCTGAAAGGTTGATAAATCAAGGCTTTAGATGGACAAATAGAATAATGGTGAAGGGTAACCCTTGAGAGTATAAAAAAGATTACATAGAGTTTAAATGCGATGGTACAATTATTTCTCGAATCTGGATATGTCATTGCAGACTAGAGTTGTTGACACATGTTTCGAATAAAATTGAGGATAAATAAATGAAGAACTTGACATAGATGAACTGGCCACATCTTTCTCTTTATCTTCCGCACATCTGCAAAGGATTTTTATATTGGAGATATCGGTTAAAAGCAGGCAGAAGCTGAAAAAACTCACTCAGGCAGACTTGGTCATAATTGATGAAATCGGGTTCCAGCCGATTGCAAGGAATGAGGCCAGCATTACGGGAATTATAAAACGATTCCCGATTTACAAAATGATTTCTAACTGATGTGTGAACCATGGTAACTTGACAACATTCTAAACGGTCGGTATACTTTTAATAAACATACTGAACGTTTAGTATTTACGAGTGAAAGGATAGAAATCATTTGAATACAAAGGAGAAGTTATTGCATCAGGCAGTTATTATGTTTGTAGAGCGCGGCTATGACAATACAAGTATCAATGATATAACAAATGCTTGCAATATTACCAAAGGTGCTTTTTATCATCATTTTATGAGTAAAGATGAAATTTTCACCGGTGCAATGCAGGTAATAATTGAAGAAATCAAAAAATGGATTGATGAAAAGATTTCATCTTCAAAAAATATTAAAGAATTGATACAAAACTTCTTTGATTACTCGGATTATTTTTCTTACAGTAAATATTATGATAATGTCAATTCCTATACTTATCTTGTTTTGATTGACTCTATTAAGAAATTTCCGGAGTTTAAAATAAAGGTGGCAGACTATATTTTCTGTAATATTCCGTTAATTGAAGAAAAATTCAAAGAAGCACAACGGAAGGGAGAAATAAAGAAAGACATTGATTCTAATTCTTTCGCCCTTCATATCTCTATACTTGTAGAAGGACTTATGTTTGTTTCTGCTGTTACAGGAACGGAATCATCCCTAATAGCTAATGGGGAAAAAATTGGGAACAATCTTTGGACCATGATAAAGACTGAAGCATGATGCAAATAAGATGGTAGATATGCCAAATTACTAATACGAGGAGATTAATAATGTTAGGGTCAGATATTAACTTTTTTTACTATTCTGGAACCGGCAATACCTTACTCATAGTTAACGAAATGATAAAAATCTTTTCGGCAAAAGGGATACAGGTTAATCTCCATAAGATTGAACATACGGATCCCAAAAAAGTTGATACTGGAAAAATAATCGGGCTTGCATTTCCGGTTGCTTTCCAGTCTACATTTCCCTTTGTATGGGATTTTTTTAATGATCTACCCCAAACTGAAGGAACTCCTGTTTTCATGATAGATACTATGATGGCCTTCTCTGGTGCTATAGTGGGACCATTGAAGAAGGTTCTCGTGTCAAAGGGATATAATTGTATAGGTGCCTGTGAGATAGTAATGCCTAACAATTGGTTTCCCAAAAAAATAAATGATGAAGAAAACAGTGATAAATTCAATAATGGTCTTAGAAAAGCCAGAGTATATGCTGAAGAACTTATTGATGGCAAAGCTTCTTGGAACCGTATCCCATTTCTTTCAAAAGGTTTGTACCATATCTGCTGCAATGACTTTATGATGAAACGGATAAACTTAGCTGATGGACGAAGAATAATCGTAAATAAGGACAAGTGCCTTAAATGCGGGCTATGCTCAAGGCTCTGTCCCGTAAACAACATTGAAATGAAAGAGTATCCCGTATGGCATGATTCATGCGAAGTATGTATGCGATGTCTCAGCTTTTGCCCGGTTAATGCTGTACTTATTCCCGGGAAAGAGTTTAAACAATATCGGGCCGTTAAAGCAAAGGAGCTTTTAAGTGAAAACTTTGGGGAAAGTTAGGAATGAAGCAGCATGTAACAGCTTTCCATCTTGAATAAAGCGGCTATTTAGGTGTACTACTTCCAGAATTAAAACTGGAGAGATATTACCTTTTCTCATTGATAGGCATGCTGATTTGTGACATTTGCATGAGACAAGGATGATGAGTTGACAGACAATGTCCAGCCTTGGAAATGAAATGTTATTCAGGAGATATGCAGGGATTTGTGAAATTAATTAATAATCCTTTTGGAAAATATGATTATGAAAATCTACATAGAATATGAAGAAATAGATTTTTAACAATGAGAAAAGTCCGCCAAGACCCTATCAGCTTCAAACGGCATCTTTATTGTCTACTCAAGGCATGTAGAAGCGATAGTTCTGATGACGTATTGTGGTTTGCAGGTGAAAAATTAAGGCTTGACCACAATATATAGTAGTTTTAGAGCGAAAAATGAGCAAAAACTGGGGTCGAAAAGTGCATTTTTGGCCCGGTTTTTTGGGATATTTTATAGATGGTCTTATGAGCAATCATGTACATTTACTTATGAAAGAAATCGAAGAGCCTATCTTAATGGCAATTAAAAGAATATGTGGAAGCTACGTATATTGGTATAATATGAAATGGATGGCAATTAAACTATGATGACGGCCAGATGTGAGTTTAACATGAATACAAGCACATGACTGAAAGGATCATTAAATGAATAAAATATATGAGTTTGAAGCTGAAATAAAGAAAGTTCCGGACATTGACGGAGCATATGTGGAAATTCCATTTGATGTAAAAGCGGAATTTGGCAAAGGCAGAGTAAAAGTCTACGCAACCTTTGATGGAGAGCATTATGACGGGAGCATTGTTAATATGGGCGTTAAAAACGATGATGGCGGTATTTGCTATATCATCGGACTTCGTAAGGACATTCGCGCCAAAATCTGCAAGCAGCCGGGCGACTGCGTGAAAGTTACTGTTACAGAGAGGGAGAGGTGAACATGATATGTGGCGATGCCTAGAATGTGGACGGGAGTTTAAGAATACCAATCAAGACCACTACTGCGGCAAACCGGCAAAAACGATTGATGCATATATTGCTGCACAACCCGAGAGTGTTCAGCCGTTTTTGAATCAGGTGCGAGATACGCTCCGTGCCGTACTCCCAGATGTGGAGGAGCGAATCTCGTGGAGTATGCCGACTTACTGGAGCAAGCATAACATCATCCATTTCGCGTCGTTCAAAAATCACATCGGGTTGTACCCCGGAGATAAGGCTATAGAGAATTTCGCCGACCGTTTGACGGAGTACAAGACAAGCAAAGGCGCGGTGCAGTTGCCATACAGTAAGCCGCTCCCGTTGGAGCTAATCGCAGAGATTGCGAAATGGTGCTACGAAACGGGGATTCACCACTGATTTGAGGATGAGAGGGGACAGGTTCATTGTCCCACTAGAGATAATGTAATAAAATATCACTGAGGTGATGCCAAGATATATGGACAAAGAAAATAAGCCTATTTCATTGAAAAAGCATGATGAAATAATTGGAATTCTGAAAGCTCGTTTTGAGGATAATATGGTTCGTCACAAAGGGATTGAATGGGAAAATGTAAAAAGAAAAATAGCAGAAAACAACGAAAAATTGAGGGCGTTATCTGAAATGGAAGCAACTGGCGGTGAACCTGATGTAATATTTTATGATAATAATACAGATGAATACATCTTTATTGATTGTTCGGCGGAAAGTCCAAAAGGACGCAGAAATGTTTGTTATGACCGTGAAGCATTGGAAGGAAGAAAAAAAAACAAACCATATAACAGTGCAATTGATATGGCATATGAAATGGGTATTGAGATTTTAACAGAAGAACAATATCGGGAGCTTCAGAAATTTGGGATATTCGACACAAAAACATCAAGTTGGGTAAAAACACCTGATAACATTAGAAAACTCGGTGGAGCTATATTTTGTGATCGTCGCTACGATACGGTCTTTGTATACCATAATAGTGCAGAGTCATATTACAGTGCCAGAGGTTTCCGCGGTTCTTTAAAGGTATGACTGACTCTTTGATTTAACGAATAAAAAGTATAAAATAGGAAAAGAATTTATCTTAGAGTCAAAGAAATGGCTATAATACGGGCTTTGAGCGGAATATTGAAATGGAATATTGACATCCAATCTGACCTCTGGATTTAGCCTACATATTACATGTTGAAGCGATAATTCTGATGACGCATTGTGGTTCAAACAAGAAAAGGTAGGGTTCGACCACAATATGTTGTTGTTTGATACCGATTTTGGGGCAAAAAATGATCAAAAAAATGACGTTTTTTGACCCCTGAAAAAGGATAAAATATAGATGACATAGGTTGAAACAAGAAAAATATAGAAAAGATGAGGCTGAGTTTGGTCACGAATATGATGACACAACAAAGCCTCTTTTTAAGCACTATATGGATATATGCCAGTGCAATGAAATAGTATTGGAAATGAGTTTAGGTAAATCCTCAATTGTATTTTAAAGAAGCCTAGTTTTATTTATTCCGCTACAAATGACAAAGGTTCGGTTTCTTCTGAACGATACTCATTCTCGAGCTTGTTCAAGTGGTTGAATGCCGTTTTAAAGAAATGATATTTGTTTCCGTAATTTATTTCTCCTTTTTAACTGCTAAAACAGTATATATAGCATCATTAATTCTAGTCTTCTTCACAACGTTAAAGCCACTTAATGACAATACTTTTTCGAGTTCCTCTGAGCCAATACGAATAGACATTGGAGGTCCTTCTATTATCAAATCGTCCTTTTCATACTCCAGACATAACAAGTGCCCTCCTGATTTTAGTACCTCAAATATATTTGAGAGTGCTTTTGTTAGTGAACTCACTTCGTGGAGTATTAAGGATGCCATAACAAAATCAATACTGTTATATTGAATACTTAAGTTTTCAATATAATCTTGAATCAGTTCAATATTAGTAAGTCCTTTTTCCTTAGCCTTATCTTCTATGACGCTGAGCATACGGCTATCAGGATCCATAGCGTACACTTTGCTAGATGTATTTTCTGCCATAGGAATTGTAAAAAAGCCTGAGCCAGCACCGACATCGAGTAAAGTATGATTTTTTTGAATTGGCATTTGGCTAATAAGTGTTTCGGGTGGTATGAGACGCTCCCTACTATCTAAAAAGGTGATTTTGTTTAAAAATTTTTGATCCAGTTGGTGGTGATGATGCATGTGATTCATAATAAGATCTCCTATAAAATATAATGAAGACTGTAATTATCTATAATTGTGGCAGAAAATGAGCAGTTGCAACTGCCTATATTTCTAACTCATTTTTTATACAATGTCATAAATACGTTTTTCTTTAAGGTGGTTCACCATTTTCTCTTCGGCGTTTCTCATAACCTTTTCTATGTGACAAGCGCGATTCTCGTCCATTTCACAAGTGAAAAGAGCTCCGCTGCCTTCAATGGCTTGAATGACGTCATAAAAGCTTATTATAGTCTTAGGTTTCCTAAGACTATAACCTCCATTTACTCCAGGTGTAGACTGAATAAGGTCAGCCTTGACTAATTGAGTTAGTATCTTGGACAGGTAGGTAGGTGATATATTCATGTGACTAGCTAAAGGCTGAAGACTTAAATTGTCTTTGCCTTCTTGCTTAACGAAATAGGCCATTATATGCAAAGCATAATTCGTCGCTTTCGTATATTTCATAGTAGTCCCTCCATAAAGATAATGCAGACTGTATTTGTCTGCAATTATACATGATGGGTTTCGCTGTGTCAATAACAATTTTTATGAACTTTCCTCCGATAATATTTAATAAAGTTAATTTTAATCTTTTATCAATATATTTTTT
>JADQBM010000096.1 GCA_016278615.1 Clostridia bacterium
TTTCAACGGGAATGCCCAAGCCATGCCCTGGCCCTTTACCCGTACCTCTTACTCTAAACTTACCACTCATCCCAGTTCCTCCTCTGAAAGCTGCGACCGTACGATTTCCTGGTACGCTTCGCAATCGGCCATCAAGGTCTTGTGGGTCCCAATTCCCGCAACAGAACCATCCTCCAATACAATAATCTGATCTGCATCCATTACGGTTATCACCCGCTGTGCCACAATTATTATCGTATCCTCTCGTGTACACGCTTTTAAACTCTTACGGAGTTTTGCATCCGTCTTGAAATCCAACGCAGAAAAGCTATCATCAAAAAGGTATATTTCAGGCTTTCTCACCAAAGCTCTTGCAATAGACAACCTTTGCTTCTGTCCCCCGGAAATATTGGTTCCGCCTTGGGAAATTCTAGTATTAAACCCATCTTTCATATCTTCAATAAATGTTATGGCCTGCGCCGTATCAGCTGCTTTTCGGATTTCTTCTTCACTTGCTCCTTGGTTGCCAAAGCGAATATTATCCCAAATGGTTCCAGTAAAAAGAATCGCATCTTGAGAAACATATCCAATTTTTTCTCTCAAAGTCACTTGACTCATCTCTCTTAAATCCATACCATCTATTAGAATACATCCTTTTGTTACATCATAAAACCTCATAAGCAAATTCACCAAAGTGGATTTGCCCGAACCCGTACTTCCAATAATTGCTACTACCTTCCCTGGTTCACATTTAAACGAAACCTCTTTAATGACAGGTTGTTGCGCTCCTTCAAAGGAAAAAGAAACATTGTTAAATTCAACGAGGCCCCTTTTACTCAAAGGAACTTTCGGGTTCTCAAGTTCAGATATTTCTGATTTCATCTCTAAAACTTCATTAATCCTTGTAGCCGAAACAGATGCCCGAGGCACCATGATAAACATCATCGTAAACATCACCAAAGAAAACATAATTTGCATGGCATATTGAATAAAAGCCATTAAGTCGCCTACTTGCATAACACCCACATCCACATGAATGGATCCAAACCAAAAAATAAGAATACTTGTAAAGTTAAACAACAGCATCATTAAGGGCATCAAAATGGCCATTATTTTGTTTACTTTAATGGATGTATTTGTCAACTCCTTGTTTGCTTTATAAAATCTATCCTTCTCCTGTTTGGTCCGATTGAATGCACGAATAACACGAATACCTGTTAAATATTCTCTCAATACTGAGTTCATCTTATCAATCTTAATCTGTATGGATTTAAAAAGAGGCATGGTTATTCTTGATACAAGCCAAATGGTTATGGACAGTACAACCACAACACCTATTAAAATCAAAGATAACTTTGCATTTTTAGAAACAGCCATAACGATTCCGCCCAGAGCCATAACAGGCGCACGAACCATCATCCTTAAAGCAGTAATAATAAAATTTTGTATTTGGGTTACATCATTGGTGGTTCTGGTAATCAATGAGGCTACACCCAATTGATCAAACTCAGAAAGAGAAAACCCTTCGACCTTGGTAAAAATACTGTTTCTCAACATTTTACCAAACCCTACTCCGATCTTAGAAGATATGAGGCTTGCGAAAATAGCACTTATGGTTCCTATTGCTGTAATTAGGAGCATCCATATTCCAATTCTTATAATATAGGCCACATCACCCTTTACGATACCCGTATCCACAATATCAGCCATCAAAGTGGGTAAGGCAAGCTCCGCTAAAGATTGTATAAAAACCAAAATAATTACAAACCCAATCGAATACTTAAAAGGTTTTAATTGTTTTGCCATCTTAAACATAAATTTTGCTCCAATCTATTAGGTAAAGGGACACACCTTTCGCTTAAGGGTCTATCTTTCTAAGGAATGTCCCTGGTCTATTTAGTAACATGAACATTTAAATTAACTTTCATGACGGGAAAGTTGAGTATAAGAAAAGGTTTCCTATTCTCTAAAATAAGGATTTTGCTTTCAGCAAAATCCTTACCCATAATTCATAATTCATTATTTACTGCCTTTATTAGTTCCTTTTCCAACAAATATTCCATTAACAGTTTTCCTGTTTTGCCCGTTATTTTTAAACAAGTAACCCCATGTTCTCTGGTTTTAAAATCATGTGTATTAAGTACCCGACAGCATGTTGACTTAAACTGGTCTTTAAACCGATCATGGAACTCTTTAGAATGATGGTAGCACTGGTCTCTTTCCTCTTTATCTGTTGATATTCTTCCCGTTAACAGGCTTATGATACTAATTGCACCCATAAGTGCACCACAGGTACACCCTGCCTCTCCATAGCCTCTACCAAATGCTGTATACATTCGCACCATAGAATCATCAACATCAACATAATCTTTAAAAGCAAGGAAAATAGATTCAGCACAGTTATGTCCATCCTTAAAGTACTGACCCGTTTTGTTTCTTGCTTCAATGCACAGGTCCTCATTCATAAGGTTCATCTCCTGTTTTAAGTAAATTGTGAAGTTGAAGTATAAACAAACTCCTTCGGAGTAGTGTAAGTTCAAGTAAGGATTAAGAATGAATAATGAAGAATTAACGTGGAAATTTGTAAAAACAAATTTCTTCCTTATTTACTTATACTTACACTCTAACTTACTTTTTCTCGGGCAGGCGCAAGGCCAGCCCCTACACACTTACACTTATACCTAAACTTACTTTTCTCGGGCAGGCGCAAGGCCAGCCCCTACACACTTATACTATATCTTTAGCTTTAAATTCTTCTACTATTGCCACCGATGCGCTTGCACCAATACGGTCAGCACCAGCCTCTATCATTGCTAAAGCTGTTTCTAAATTTCTTATGCCTCCAGATGCTTTAACTTCTAAGGTTTTACCTACTGTTTCCTTCATGAGTTTTACATTTTCCACCTGAGCACCTTCACCGGAAAATCCGGTAGAAGTCTTTACGAAACTTGCACCTGCTTTTTTAGATAGGTTGCAGGCTTTGATGATTTCTTCTTTTGTTAATAGACAAGTTTCTATGATTACTTTTATAATGGCTTGTCCTTTGCAGGCTTCTACTACCCCTTTAATATCCTTTTCCACGTATGATTCATTTCCGTCTTTTAGTGCTCCAATATTGATAACCATATCTATTTCTTGTGCGCCGTTAGATACAGCTCGTCCTGTTTCAAATGCTTTGGTCTCAGTATCGCATGCCCCTAACGGGAATCCAACCACAGATGCGACCTTCACATCCGTATCTTTAAGTTCGCTACAGGCCAACTGAACATGACAGGAATTAACACAAACAGCATAAAAGCCATATTCTATGGCCTCCTGACATAGTACTTTGATTTGATCTAACGTTGCATCCGGTTTCAGGATAGTATGATCGAAATACTTCTCAATTTTTTTCATAATCTCAACCTACTTTCCAATTTCTACTAAATCTCCGTTGGCAATCTGCGCTGCATTTCCTTCATCAAGGTCCACATGCATTTCAAGGGCATATTTGTCGCTTACACGAACCAGTACATTGTTGAAAACAACACCTCTTTTACCACCGACTATCACTTTTACTTCTTCTTTGTCTCTTAACCCAGCTTTTTCTGCGTCTGATGTATGCATATGAATATGTCTCGCAGCAACAATAACACCTTTTTCTAAATCAACTTCACCTTTAGGCCCAACTATTTTTACGCCTGGAGAACCAGCTAAATCTCCAGAATCTTTAACTGGAGCGCCCACTCCTAAAACTCTGGCATCTGTAAGGGATATTTCAATTTGAGTCTCAGGTCTTGCAGGACCTAATACCCTAACGCCTTTAAGTGTTCCTTTTGGTCCTTTTAAATCCACTTTCTCTTCACAAGCATACTGTCCAGGTTGCGCTAAATCTTTAAATTTCTTTAGTTCATAACCTTTTCCAAATAAAATATCAATATCTTTTTGATTCAAATGAATATGTCTGTTTGACAGACCTACAGGTACTTTAAAAGTTTGCATTTATAAAATCACTCCTTTAATTTACTTTACGGCTATTATTATATCTGTATAGAAATAAAAATTCAATCCAATCCTCATGATTTGCCTATTAAAAGCACCCTATTTCATGAAAAGTATTAAAAATAAAGAAGATTTTGCACCAAATAATGCAAAATCAACCTTAACTTATCTTTTATCTCTTATCTCTTGCCTTTTATCTTTTATCTTTTATCTTATCTTTATCTCTTATCTGTTATCTCTTATCTGTCACCTATTCTACTCCTCCATTGCTCTTTCCAATTTCTCCAAATGCTGAAGGGGAAAATCTCTTAGTAATTCTTTAAATTCCTCTACGGACAAGCCGCTGGTCGTTGTATAGATTTTTATTTTCTCATTAACATCTGCCTGTTTAAATTGTCTCTTAATTTCTCCAAAGCTTTTACTTGAGTTGCTGTTTTTTTTAGGGTGAGCATCCATATTAAAGTTTGCATCCTTCTGCCCCTGCTCATTTGAATTTGCAATATTGGGATATGTATTGTTGTTCATACATTCGCCTCCTTCATTTATATCTTGATAATAGTATTTTCCATTTTTGCATGATGTATACTAAAAAAGTTTAAGTATAAATAGGCTCCTCCGGAG
Organism: Clostridia bacterium; assembly: GCA_016278615.1. Taxonomy (GTDB): domain Bacteria; phylum Bacillota; class Clostridia; order Peptostreptococcales; family JAAYPU01; genus Soudan-22. The sequence goes on from JADQBM010000096.1 coordinate 4,582, forward strand.
CAGAAATTTAAGTTTAAGTATAAATAGGCTCCTCCGGAGCAGTGTAAGTTAAGTAAAAAAAATAAGTGTTAACGGCTTCACATCCGATAACACTTCTACTTAAACTTAGACTCATTACGGGCAGGCACAAGACCAGCCCCTACAGTATTTACTTACACTTACTTATTATGGGCAGGTGCAAGACCAGCCCCTACAATATTTACTTACACTTATACTTATACTTCAACTTCCATTACATCTACTTCAAACAAGTAATATACGGTAAGTTTCTGTATTTTTCTTCATAATCCAATCCATACCCCACAATAAATTTGTTGGGCACGTTAAACCCTACATAGTCTGCAATGATATCTATTTCTCTTCTCTCTGGTTTATCTAAAAGTGTACATATCTTTAATGATTTTGGATTTCGCGATCTTAAATTATCGCAAAGATAGTGCAGTGTTAACCCGGTATCAATAATGTCTTCTACAATCAAAACATCTTTTCCTTCAATGCTTGTATCCAAATCTTTAATAATACGAACCACACCTGTGCTCTTTGTTGACGCTCCATAGCTGGAAACCGCCATAAAATCAATGCATAACATACTACTATCTATTTTCTTTACTAAATCACTTAAAAAAACAAATGCGCCTTTAAGAACACCAATAATTAATACTTCTTTATCTTTATAATCTCGGGATATGGTTTCTCCCAGTTGATCAATCTTTTTCATAATCTCCTCTTCAGAAATCATTACCTCTCCAATAACATTATTCATTTTCGTCATCCTTTCTATCCTCTTTCTCATCTTCTTTTATTTCATATTCAACTTCATCAATGATTTTCTTGCCTCGGTATTTTTTATCGCCATCTTTAGGTGTAGAATACTTGTCCAATCGTTCTTTTAAATAAGAGAGTATAAAGCCCCATAATACTAAATCATCTAAAATACCGAACCCTAACACAGGTAATGGTATTAGATCAATGGGACTGATAAGATAAACAACCCCAAATACAACCAATGCTTTCTGCCGGAATGGGACTGTTGAATCTGTCATCAAGTGCCGAATCGCACCTATTCTTTTAAACAATAATAATAATAGATAGGGTCTCATTAAAATTCACCTTATTTCAATAGGAAAATAAATTAAATAATTATTTTTATTATATCCTTATGCTTTCCTTTTTTCAAATAAATAATTGTAGGTTTTTGCATTGTAAAAAACCTACAATTGTTTAATCTATTCTAATGCCTCTACCTTATTTACCTTTTGTCCCAAATATGCTTCGATTTCGTCTTCTGAGATAATTTTCAATGTTATCAACTCTTGCCTCAAGTTCATCTAACTTTTCCTGAAGTCCCTTGGCCTTTTTTTCTTCTTTTACCACTTTTTCTTCCTTCACTTTTTCTACCGTCTTCTTATCTTCTACTGATTCCATTTTCTTTCCCCCTTCATCTTCTTTTTTTTTAAGGATTGTTACGGCTTCTGCCTTTCCTTTCAAATTACCGAATCCTAATAAAGAATACTCCGGAAAACTTGCAAAAACAGTATCGCATTCTAAAGCTAATTTCTTTTTTATGGTCTCATTATTATAAGAAAATCTGCATTTCATAAAATCCGTTTTTTTGCTCTCTTTCCATCTATAAACTCCTTCTATCCCTTCCTTTTCATTGGATAAGCGACAGCTATAGATCCAATCCATTTCAACCCACAAGACCCATTTGTCACCTTGATAAGATATGAAAATCGGATGCATACAATTGGAAAGATTAGATAAGTTATACCTCTTAATACATTTCCCAAGATTTATATCGTAGGATTCATAGCAAATAACAAACTGATCCTCTACTCTATTGGCATAGACGATTTCTATGAATTCTTTATTTTTTTGAAAATCATACCAATAAATTTCTTCATCTTTTTTGATTTGTATAATATCGTTACTCCACGAGATGCCATCATATTTTCTTACTCTTAGAGTACTTTTATTATTCTCATACTCAACAAACCCTAAATATTCTCCATCTTGTTCCATTAATACTTTAATCTCATTTTTCATTATGTTTTGAGATATAAATTGACCCACTTTTTTATTTTCCCAGTTTCCTTCATTATAGCGACTTTGTAAAATACGGTAATTCTGGTCATTGTTATGATCTGGCAAAGTATAAAGCACATTTAGATCATCTTTACTTCCAAAAATATGAATATCACTTAAGTAGGGATTTAATTGATCACTAATAATAGTACTGTTGATTTGATTTTGTGCTATTTCATATAGGATTAGTTTTTGTTCGAAGGTAATGCACATCAGTAGAATCATATCTTTATCATCAATAAAAGCATCAAATTCTTTAATGTTTCTTTCAATCATCTTAGATTCTACTTTTTTTGTCAGTGCGTCTGCTTTAACATAAGAAAGATGACTGTCATCTAAATAGAAATTATGTACATTTTCTGCACTATCATAAATTAAAACACTCTGAACATTAATAAAACTCATAAAAACACCTGCATTCCTTAATTTAGGAAGAATAATCTAAAATTGCTAAGAAAATAAATATTCTTCACTTTATATATAAATATTTCTTTTGCGAAGATATATTCCAAAGTGTTGATTAATGTAACACATATTTTTGATTACGAATATACTACCAATGAGAATATCTATACTACACATAGTAAAGGAGGTTAATTTATGAGTTGCTTCGGCGGAAAGATATCGCCTGATGTTGCAAATTGCTGTACTGCAAACACCTTATGTCGATTTGATGGAAATATGAGAAATGTTGTATCAGAACCTATTTTCGTTCAGAAAGTATATGATGCAGTGCTTTTCAATCTTCAGGGGTTAAAAACTGTGTCTGGACAATGTTTTAGACCTGCAGTTCCCAAAGGACATAGGATTAAAAAGGTATTAGACATAAGATGCAGGAAATTCTTTAATCCAGAAAATATTGAAGACCCAAAAAACCTTACAGTAAATACAGAAACTACCATTTCTGGTGCATCATTTGTAGAAAAAAACAATGAACCCATTAGAGTTATCGGTCCAGATGGTACTAAATCACAGTCAGTTATTTTTACAGATACCAGAGAATGTGACGAAGAAAATCAAGGCACTTCTGTTTTCGGTACTCAAAATATTCAAATAACTGGAAATGTCATTATTGAAATTGATGTGTTAATTGTTGACAGATGTGATTGCGAAAGTGTATTAACTTTAAAAGCAAATGTGCCTATTGGAACAACCACACCACTTCTTCTAACAAACTTTTTTGAAATTTGCGTGCCTTCCACAAACAATACTGCGTTTCTACCAAGGTTTGCAGAATTCTGCAATGTCAATTGTGAAGTAAGGCTTGCAACCAATAATACCACAAGAGATTTAAACGTAGACCAAGAATCTGGATTGGTTAGTGCGAACTTGATTATTGCTCTTTGTGTTACATGTGAAAAGAAAATTATTGTACCTGTACAGCTTTGCGTATTATCCACTGGATTTGTACAGCTAAGTCCTGCAACAACATCACCTATTTGCTCAACATTCCCACAATTATTCCCAGATCAGATTGATGAAGCATCCCGAGACAGATGTGGATGCAAATGCTCTGAAGAAGAAACTGTATCGACCTGTGAAGATGATGACTAACACTATTAACTTAGCAAGTTATCACAAAAGCACTCTTGAAATTTCAAGAGTGCTTTTTCATAAATTGTATTTTAAAATTTAGGCTCCGACTATGCGACTTCTTTCCTTTTCCGATCCATAATATTCGAAACCGTGTATACAGCAAGCGCTGCCCAGATAAACCCAAAAGTGACCCAATGGCTTTTGTCAAAATGCTCCGAATAAATAAAGACCCCCATTATCAAGGTTATGGTAGGGGCAATATATTGCATAAAACCAACCATAGAAAAGTTAATTCTCTTGGTCGCTGAAGCAAACAGTAGTAAAGGAATAGACGTTGCTGCTCCGCTTCCAATTAAAAGTAACATTTCTTTAATATCTAAACTTATAAAGTATCCTTCCCCTGTAGCCTCTAAATATATGACGTACGAAAGCGCTATGGGCAATATAAATGCAGTCTCATAAAATAGTCCCATGAGAGAATTTACATTCATTTTCTTTTTTATAACACCATAAGAGGCAAAAGAAAATGCAATGGTTAAAGCTAAAACGGGAACTTTATGATATCCCAATATCATAATGAAAACACCTGTAAAGGCCAAAGCAATAGATATTTTTTTTAATGTATTCATTTTTTCTTTAAAGATAATCATGCTGAGCAAAATAGTAACCAGGGGATTGATATAATAGCCCATACTGGTCTCAATGAGATGATTGGTCACAATGGCCCAGATGTAAGTTCCCCAATTAATAGTGATGACAATACTTGCTCCCATAAAATAGAGCAAGTTTTTCTTGTCTTTTAATGGTGCCCACAAGTCTTTTGGTTTATAGAGAATCCATACAAGAATAGAAATCAAAACAAAAGACCAAATAATTCTATGCGCTAATATGGTAAAAGAATTTATGTTATCCATGAGCTTCCAAAATGCTGGAAGCATTCCCCATATCGTATAAACGGAAATTATATAAATAAGCCCTTTTTGATATTCAGTTGTTTCCTTTTTCATCTATTTCTCCAATGATTCAATATTTGAAATTATTCAAATACTTGATTGCTAATAGCCTCACCAGGAGGCACAATAGGGAATACAGATTCATCAATATTAATATGGCAAATAATGAGCATGGGCTTTCGGCTTTGGAATGCCTCTGTCATACACTTTCTTAGCGAACCTATATCATGCACATTTCTACCTTGTATCCCAAAGGCATCTGCCAACTTGACATAGTCAATGACATCCGGTAAATCCGTAAAGGAATACCTCTTTTTAAAGAATAAGCTTTGCCATTGCCTTACCATTCCTAAGGTATTATTCTTCATCAGAAGCGTTATTATAGGTAAATTGTGATGGGATACCGTTGCTAATTCATTAAAATTCATCCGGAAACTCCCGTCTCCTGCAACATGAAGAACCCCTTTATCCGGATTTCCAAATTGGGTTCCGATGGCTGCCCCAAATCCGTACCCCATTGTACCTAGGCCCCCAGAAGTCATAAAAGTTCGAGGTTTTGTAAAGGGCCAATATTGTGCTGTCCACATTTGATGCTGCCCAACCTCAGTGGTTACAAGGGCATCGCTACCAAGAACCTCATGGGCAACCTCTAAAATATTGTCCGGATAAAACTCTTCCTTCCCATATTTTTTGGGCCTTTTCCATTTTATTATTTCTTCGATCCACTCTGTTCTTTCTTTTTTCTCAACCAGAGGGATCAATTCTGAAAGAATTTCTTTTATATTTCCCATTATACAGTGATGTACTTTTACATTTTTACTTATCTCGGACTTGTCAATATCAATATGCACAATCACTGAATTTTTAGCAAATTTTTTAATATCTCCTGTTACACGATCACTAAATCTTGCCCCAATTGCGAGAATAAGATCACTATTGTTCATGGCTAAATTTGCTTCTCTAAAACCATGCATCCCAGTCATCCCTAATGATAACTTATGTCGCCTTGGAAAAGAACCTAATCCCATAAGGGTATTCACGACAGGGATTTGTGTCTTATTAACAAATTCGAGAAGTTCATTCGATGCTTCCGAAATAATACACCCACCGCCAGCATAGATTACAGGTTGTTTTGCATTATTAATAAGCGCCACGATGCTATTCAAATCATGTTTAGCAGATTCATTTGGTGCATTCTCAATTTCTACTGGAAGATATTCAGACTTTTCCACTTGTATGTTTTTAGGAACATCAATAAGTACGGGGCCTGGTCTACCGCTTTTTGCGATTTCAAAGGCTGATCGAATACTACTTGCCAACTCTCCAATATCTTTAATAAAAAAATTATGCTTTGTTATTGGCAAAGTAATTCCCGTAATATCCACTTCCTGAAAAGAATCCTTTCCAATGAGATGAAAGGGTACCTGCCCTGTAATAACCACGAGAGGGATAGAGTCCATATATGCAGTTGCAATGCCCGTTACAGTATTTGTAGCCCCAGGTCCACTGGTGGCTAAGCTTACCCCAACTTTTCCAGTAGAGCGGGCATAACCATCTGCAGCATGAACTGCGCCTTGTTCGTTGCTAGTCAGTATATGCTGAAAGCAATCTGAATAATCATACAAGGCATCATAAACAGGCATAATTTGTCCACCCGGATATCCAAATAAATATTCAATCTTTTGTTCTTTTAAACATTCCATTATGATCTGTGAACCTGTCAACTGCATATAATCACTCCTTATGTCACCCTTATTTTTTAATCCATGCCATCATGTTTCTTAATTTTTTACCCACTTCAACCATTGGGTGTTCTAGTTCTCTTCTCTTGATTGCATTAAAGTTGGGCCGATTTGCCATGTTTTCCAATATCCACTTTTCAGCAAATTCTCCAGCTTGTATTTCATTAAGTATTTGTTTCATTTCTTTTCTTGTATTCTCTGTAACAATTCTTTTGCCGCTCATGTAATCGCCATACTCAGCAGTATCACTAATACTATATCTCATTTTTTCGAATCCGCCTTCATAAAGAAGATCTACAATAAGTTTTAGTTCATGAAGACATTCAAAATATGCGATTTCAGGTTGATAGCCTGCTTCTACTAAAGTATCAAATCCGGCTTTAATAAGCTCTGTTGCTCCGCCACATAATACTGCTTGCTCACCAAATAAATCTGTTTCTGTTTCTTCACGGAATGTTGTTTCAAGTACACCAGCTCTTGTTCCGCCAATACCTTTGGTATATGCTAAAGCAATATCTTTTGCCTTTCCTGAATGGTCTTGAAAAACAGCTATTAGTGCGGGTACGCCAAAACCTTCTGAATACACTCTTCTAACCAAATGACCAGGGCCCTTTGGTGCAGCCATGAATACATCTATATTGCTTGGAGGAACGATTTGATTGAAATGAATGTTAAAGCCATGAGCAAAAGCCAAAGCATCTCCTTCATTCAAATGATCTTTAATATCTTCTTCATATATTTTTTTCTGTTTCTCATCTGGAACAAGCATCATAATCACATTTGAAGCTTTTGCTGCATCAGAAACGCTCATAACAGAAAGTCCTTCTGCTTTTGCTTTCTCAACAGATTTACTACCTTCATAAAGTCCAACTACCACATCAATGCCACTCTCTTTTAGATTCAAAGCATGGGCATGTCCCTGACTTCCATAGCCAATAACCGCTACCTTTTTACCATCCAACAATTTCAAATCTGCGTCTTTTTCATAATACATTTTAGCCATTTCTTACATCTCCTTTAATCTAATTAAAATTTGTTTGTTGACTGTGTTACATAAGATAATTTAACCTAATTCTATCTTTTTATATAAAAAAAAGCTCCACCCCCAACATTCGTTAGGGGCGAAAGCTATTTTCTCGCGATACCACCCTAAATCATATCTAGAATAAACAAAGTTAAACTAAGATATCTTCATTGAATTAACGGTTTTCACCGGCTCCATTTACTCTAATTTCAAAGGAGCAACTCAGGAGTGACCATTCCATACTTTCCTGTATCAACTTCCACCAACCGTTGATTCTCTTTTAAGCAAAAAAGTATCTTTTTCTCCTTCATAGCTATTGTTTTTCATTTAAAATTATTAACAGTTTACTATTTCTAATCACAGACGTCAACCCTAATTTTATGAATTTATAAAATAATTATTATTAATTCATTGGGTGCCTCCTATTGTAACATCTTTTCATCCGTTTACATACTATATTACAAGTTTAATTAAAACAGGAGGTGTTTTTTCTTGACTGAAGAATTAAGAGATGTAGAAGGTGTAGAAGATGTAGATAGCCAGGGTTTCGGCTATGATAATGATAATTATTTATGGATATTTATCTTGCTAATTATTCTATTCTGTTGTTGCAGTGGAGGAGTAGGCGGCATAGGCGGTATCTTTGATGGGTTCGGTTGTGGAGGTAACGATTTGATTTGGATCTTAATAATCATTGGTGTATTGTTCTTTTGCTTTAACGGTACTGGTGGTTTAGGGAATCTTTTTGGATGTTTCTAAGGATACTCTTTAGAATTCTTTTTGAAAATTTACTTACTTCTTTCAGGAAGGTACGATACATATTAATCCTTCCTGTTTTTTTTATCCTAAACCCAGAGATCCAATACCTTATTATTGTTCCATTAGCTTTTTCATATCATGGGGCAGTTCAGCCATAACTTCAATTCGAATCCCGGAGCGTGGATGGATAAAAGATAAAAATTCCGCATGCAAAGCTTGCCTTTTAATGCGCGGGCTTTCTATTCCATACAGTTCATCTCCAACCACAGGATGCCCCAGATATGACATATGCACTCTGATTTGATGTGTTCTTCCTGTCTTTAGAGTAATCTCCATTACCGTATAGCTTTCTTTAAGCCGTTTAATCACTTTAAAATGTGTCACCGAATTCTGCCCCTCTTTGGACACCACTCGAATTTTTTCATCTGAATTTTTACTTATGGGCTCATCAATGATCCCTGAATCATCCTTTACAATTCCATTCACTATAGCTATGTATTTCTTTATCACCAGATCCTCTTTCATTTGCTTTGAAAGCTCCTCTTGAATATAAGAATTTTTTCCGATAATTAATAACCCTGATGTGTCTCGGTCCAATCGGTTCACGAAACGAATCTTGAAAAGTTCGCCTTTTTTCATCATATAATGAACAATTCCGTTTGCAATGGTTCCATTGGCATGACCTTTTGTTGGATGCACAACGACACCCGGCTGTTTATTGATAATCAACAAATCAACATCCTCATAAACAGGATCAATGGGCATATCTTCTGGTTCAAAATAGCTGGTTTCCACTGGTAAAACCACGCGTAGAACATCTCCCTTTTCTACATTTGAATTCAAAAAAACAGCTTCACTATTCTTATAAATACCGCCGCTTTTTTTAATCTTTCTTAAGAGCCTACTGGAGAGATTTAATCTACTTCTTAATATTTCATTTATAAGTAATGTTTCGTCCTCTTTTTCAACTTTATATGTCATATCACTTTCATTCATCCACTACACCACGCTTCCTTTTAAATTAAGAGAATAGACCCAATATATGAAAGATAATAGATAACAGATAATAGATAACAGTTGAGGTTAGTTTTGTTTCACAAAACTTTCATAAAGGTTAAAGCAGTTACTTGAATCAGAGATTTTGGTACAAAATCCTTCCTTAACTCTTATCTATTATCTGTTATCTCTTATCTATCTTTTATAGTCTCTTATCTATTATCTATCTTTTTTATCTATTATCTGTCTTTTATCGTCTATCTTTTATCGTCTGTTATCTATCTCGTTATAAATTATACATGAACCATTCAAACATGTAAAAACTAATTATAATTATTGACAATATGTGATAATATTATTAAAGAATGCAATAAAAATAAAAGAAAGGTTTTCAAAAGATATGGCTGAAAATCAAAGTAGAATTATTAATATTGTGGCAAATGACAATGCTCTCTCCTTAGAGACCAAAAGAGTATTGAAGCAAAGGCTTGAAAAGAATGGTTTCTTTGTACCTAAAGGTTTTGACAAAGCTGCTGAGTTAATTATTTGTGTAGGCGGTGATGGTTCTTTTCTGCGAACAATCCATACGTATGATTTTCCTGACATTCCTGTTATCGGTATTAATACAGGTCATTTAGGCTTTTTCCAAGAAATCTCTCCTTATCAAATAGATGAATTTATTTTCAAATACAAAAAAGGGGATTATCAGACACAGATATTAAAATCAGTATGCGCTAAAATCAGTATGAAAAATGAAAAGTGCGATCTTTTTGGAATTAATGAGATTGGAATTCGAGGAAACAAATCCAGAACGATACATTTGAACATTTCATTAGATGATAGTTTTTTGGAAAGATTTAGTGGGGATGGCATCCTGGTAGCAACCCCCGCAGGTAGTACAGCTTACAACTATGCATTAGGCGGAAGCATCGTGGATCCAAGGTTGGATTTGCTCCAAATAACACCTTTGGCCCCTATCAACACCACTGCTTACCGATCCTTTACTTCCAGTGTTATTGTACCCCCTGAAATTACCATACGCATATATCCTGAATATACTTTTGAGAATTCCATCTTAATCATATCTGATGGTATTGAATACCGCTTCAGTGAAATAACAGAAATTTCTCTATCTTTATCAGATAAAAAAGCGTGCCTATTACGTTTTCAACATTATGATTTCTGGAATAAAGTCAAAAGTAAATTTCTTTAGTTATTTTGAGCTAAAGTCACTTCATTATAAAAAGATTCCGCTTCTTGTTCTGTCCAACTATTCATGAACTTGCTCCCTTTATAAAAAAGAAGAATGCCATCACTTGGAACATATTCCCATTTTCCTGACATGTACTGATAATTTTTATAGGAGAGAATATCTTCAACAATTCTATAGTTTCCTTCATACAACTCTTCATAACACTCTGTGATACTGGGGAACTCTGAATTAACTTTAAAATAAGTATCTAAGGAAATGGCCTTTAAGAACCAACCAAATTTATTTTGGCAATAAATGCTTATCTTTTGATGGAACTCTTTTTTAATGAAAATAATAGTTCCCATATCCCTTGTTGGCTTGAAGTTAAGGTCCCAATTAGAAAACAAAAACTGGTTGACTCTAACATAACCAGATTTTTTAAAAGTTTTTTCTAAAATATCAAACACTTCATTCTCATCCAAAGCTTCAAATATCGCTGCTTCGTTTTCGTCTTCTTCAACTTCGAATCCTAAGCTATAAAATATATCTGAAAAGACGGTTCGGTTTACCCATATCCACCCAAACTCTTCCGATGTTTCAAAAATTTCGTTAATATCTAAACTTTCTATATGATCATAGAGCCAATTAATTGCATCCATCAAAATCCTCCTTTTGTAGTATCAATATATGCAGCTATAAGGATTTAAGAATTAACATTTAGAATTAGTTAACAAAGAAGATTTTGCATCATGCAAAATCCTCCTTAATTATTCATTATTCATTATTCATTCAAGCTGCCCATTGGGCAGCTTTTTTTTTACATTCCAATAATATTATATCCGCAGTCCACATGAATAATTTCACCCGTTATACCACTGCTTAAATCGCTCATTAAGAAAAGTGCTGTTTTACCTACTTCTACTGGATCAACCAATCTTCCCATGGGGGATTTTGTCTCAAACGCTTTTAGCATCTGATCAAAATTGGATATGCCTTTTCCTGCCAAGGTTCTGATAGGTCCTGCAGATATGGCATTCACTCTTATATTTTCTTTCCCTAAATCAAATGCCAAATATTTTACACTGGAATCTAATGCTGCTTTTGCAACACCCATGACATTGTAATTGGCAATAACCTTTTCGCCTCCATAATATGTAAGGGTAATGATCACGCCACCTTCTGTCATCAAAGGTCTTGCATACTTCGTAACCGCTATAAGTGAATAGACACTTACGTCATGTGACATGGCGTATCCTTCTCTTGAAGTATCATAGAATTTGCCTTTAAGTTCATCAGACTTTGAATGTGCAATACAATGTGCAACACCGTGAATAACACCAAACTTCTCTTTGAGATAAGCAAAGGTATTTTCAATGTTCTTATCCTCTGTGACATCACATTCAACAAAAGTTACATCTTTCATATCTTCTGTAAGCTTCTCGAGGCTTCTTAAACTTCTATCTCCAAAATATGAAAAAGTTATTTTCGCACCTGCTTGATACATTTGTTCTGCTATTGCCCAGGCAATGCTCCATTTATTCGCAACGCCCATAACCAAAATATTTTTATCTTTTAATAATTTCATCAAAATTATTCCCCCTTCACACACACTACGACATATTAATGATATTACACAAACATCTCAAATTGTTCAACTAATTTCTCAAAGATTTTCATGGCATTTTCAATAGGCTCAGGCGTGGCCATATCTACACCTGCTCTTTTCAACAGGTTCACAGGGTAATCCGAATTTCCTGATTTCAAGAAATTAATATATTTCTCCTGTGATGTTGCGCCTTCATCCAGTATTTTTCTAGAAAGTTCTATGGCCGCCGAATAGCCGGTTGCATATTTATAAACATAAAAAGCAGAGTAAAAATGCGGAATCCTGGCCCATTCCATTCGGATTTTATCATCATGAATCAACTCATCTCCATAATAGAACTTATTTAAATGATAATAGGTTTCGCTGAGCCAATCCACTGTTAATATTTCCCCTGCCTCTACAGCATCATGAGTCAGCTTTTCGAATTCAGCAAACATGGTTTGCCTGAAAAGCGTTGACCTAAATTGTTCCATGTAATAATTAAGCAAATACATTTTTTCAACCTTATCTTTGGACCTTTGAATCATATATTCCATAAGCAATGCTTCGTTAACAGTAGAAGCCACCTCTGCAGTGAAAATCGAATGCCCTCCGTATACATAGGGTTGATGTTGCCTAGTTAAATAAGAATGCATGGAGTGGCCCATTTCATGTGCTGTCGTGAAAATATCCTTAATGGAATTGGTGTAATTCAATAAGATGTAGGGTGGACTGTCATAAGTTCCAAAAGAATAGGCACCGCTGGTCTTTCCTTCATTTTCGTATACATCTATCCACCCACTTTTAAAGCCTTCTTTCATAATCGAAGTATAATCTTCTCCCAATGGGCTTAATCCTTCTAATATGATTTTACGCCCTTCTTCATAGGGAATATTCTGGTTCATTTCTTTTACCATTGGCGTATAAAGGTCATAAATGTGAAGTTCCTTTATATTTAGCATTCTTTTCCTTATTTTAATATACCGGTGCACCAAATCAATATTCTTATGAACTGTTTTAATAAGATTGTCATATACTTCAACAGGAATGTTATCACCACTTAATTCTTGTGCTAATGAGGAGTCATATTTTCTTAATTTTGCGCTTACAACATCTCCTTTTGCACTGTAATTATAAGTAGCGGCCAAAGTGTTTTTCTGTTTCTCATAAGCGGTATACAAGGCATTAAATGCTTCTTCTCTTACCCTTCTGTCAGAAGATTCCAGTAGATTTATAAATCTACCATGGGTAACCTCTATTTCGTCACCCTCTTCATCTTTTATGAACCCGAATTTTATGTCTGCATTGTTTATCATTCTAAAAATATTTTCAGGAGCTGATACCAACTCACCAAACTGAGAAACAATAAATTCTTCCTGCTTGGTTAAAACATGTTTTTTTAATCGTATCAAATCCTTTAGGAAAAAGTCATACATTTTGAGCTGTTCATTTTCATCAATGTAATTTAGTATTTTCTCTTCAGGGATTTCCGTTAGCTCAGGTATAAAAAAAGACAGCTTCGTCCCAATTTCCACTGAGAGGGATTGCGCCTTTTCACTCATAGCCTGATACTTTGAAATGCGATTATCCTCATCTTTTTTCATCCGAGCATAAACATAAATATTTCCAATGACTCGGGCTAATTGATCCTTTTTATTTAAAGCCTCATACAATGATTGGGAACTTATTCCTAATTTGCCTTCATAGTCTTGAATCTCTTCCGCTTTTTCTCTTACAGTGATAAAGTCTTTCTCCCATGCTTCATCGCTTTCGTACATTTTCTTTAAATCCCATTTGTAGATTTCGTCAATCTCTTCTCTTCTTTTCAACTTCTTTGAATCTTGACTCATGTTATATTCCTCCAATTATTAACCATCCTTTTTTCACTTCTTCTTATTATTTACATTTAAGAGTTATTTCATTAATATATATTTTATTGTATAATAAAGTATTATGTATAGACAATGGTTTATTTATTTAAGGATATCACACAATCTTTATATTTTTAATATAAAACCCTGATAATTTAACATTTACTCCACTCACAGACTCAAGGAGGGATACCATGGAGGCTTATTTTCACTCTGTTGTTTTAGATGATGACAAATGCATAGGGTGTACGAACTGTATAAAAAGATGTCCCACACAAGCCATTAGAGTAAAAGACGGCAAAGCAATGATTCTTAAAGAAAGATGTATTGATTGTGGAGAATGTATTAGAACATGCCCACAAGGTGCTAAAAAGAGCATTACAGATCCTATTGAAAAAATACACGACTATAAATTTAAAATTGCCTTAATTGCGCCTTCTGTTTTGGGACAATTTGACGATAATACCCCTCCTGGGAAAATCATATCTGCATTAAAAATCATTGGCTTTGATGACGTATTTGAGGTTGCAAGAGGAGCAGACCTTTCTACCTTTTACACAAAGCAACTATTAAAGAAAAAAACTGAAAGGCCTTTAATATCGTCCTCTTGTCCGGCAGTTGTTAGATTGATACAAGCAAGGTTTCCTGATTTAATCGATCACCTCATTACACTCCAATCGCCCATGGAAATCTCTGCTGCTTTAGCTCGAGAGAAAGCGCTTAAAAATAACTCAGATTTATCAGATGATGAAATTGGGGTGTTTTTTATTAGCCCATGCCCAGCGAAGGTGACAAGCATAAGCAACCCAGTAGGGTCAAAAGAATCAAGGGTTACTGGTGTCTTATCCATCTCTGCTATTTATCCGATTATCATCCATAATTTAGATAAAGCAACAGATGATGAAGCTGAGGTCTATGCATCAAGCACTGGCATCGGATGGGCAAAGCCCAATGGAGAAGTCATCGCCCTGGGCATCAAGAACTACCTATCTGTGGATGGGATTGAAAATGCCATCAGTGTACTGGACACCATCGAAAATGACAAGTTGGGTCATATTGATTTTATTGAAATTACCTCATGCCCAAATGGATGTGTAGGTGGCCCTTTAAATGTAGAAAATAAATATATTGCAAGACGGCGGATTCGTTATTTATCTGAAAAATATGACGCCTTATCCAAAAATAAAAGGCCAACCTCTGCTATAACAAATACGCCTACCACTATAGATGATTTCTTATTTACAGAGCCTATAGAAAAACGAGATTTCGATATCCTTGGGAAAAATATGATTGAATCCATGAATCTCATGGAAAAAGCTGAAGAAATATTCCAACAGCTTCCAGATGATATCGATTGTGGTGCCTGTGGGGCACCCACTTGTAAAGCCTTAGCTGAAGACATCGCATTGGGACGTGCCCATATTGACGACTGTATTATCCGTTTAAAAGATAAATTGAAGATGGACTCTAAGATCTAGAATTTGGAATTTGATTTAGGATTTAAGATTTAAGATTTAGGATTTAATGAGGATTTTGCATGGGTATGCAAAATCTACATTCATTATTCATTATTCACTATTAATTATTCATTAACCAAGAATATTAAAAGGAGACATATATGAAAAATAGGCCTATTGGTTTTTTTGACTCGTGTTTGGGGGGGCTTACCTGTATTCCTCATTTGGTGCAAGCACTCCCCAAGGAAAGAATTATTTACTTTGGAGATACTGCAAGAACGCCCTATGGTTCAAAGGCCCTCTCCACTATAAGAACTTTTTCTTATGAGATTGCTGATTTTTTAATTCATAATGATGTAAAGATGCTGGTTATCGCGTGTAATACCATTACTTCCACCTGTTTATTTGATTTGAAAGAAAAATATCCCCACATCCCAATTATTGGGATTATTGATCCTGCCTCTAAAAAAGTAGCTCAATCCTTTGATTCCAGCCATCGTATAGGCATTATCGGTACTAAAGTAACAATCAATCACAAAACATATATCGACTCAATTTTATCTTATAATGAGACCTTAAACCTTTACGACAAAGCATGTCCTATATTTGTACCTCTCATTGAAGAGGCTATTATTGATAATAAAATCATGGATTTATCTGTCAAGTATTATTTAGATGATTTTATTCTCTCTAATCATATCGATACCTTGGTATTGGGCTGCACCCACTATCCATTGATCCGAAAAAATATTGAACATTTATATCCTGACCTTAAAATAATTGATCCATCTGAAGAGATCATTGTCAGCATTCATGAAGCATTGTATTCAAGAAATCTTTTATCGGATGCCCCCCATTTCGAAAATACTTTTTTTGCCAGTGATCTTTCTGAAAATTTCATTAATATGATTGATGCTATTTTTGGAAATACAAATGTGAAAGTTGCTTTTAAAAACTTTGATCTCAGATGATTCTTGGTAAATTATGTTAACAAAACACAGGTATCATGTTATAATATAAGTCCATGATATTGGGGTCGGGGGATTCAATATGTTTGACAACAAGGGGAATGATACTTTTTCATATAAATCTATTTTGGAAAATATAAACAATGCCATTATTTGTATAGACACAAAAGGTATTATTAAGTATATAAACCCTTCAGGGCTAAAACTCTTAAAAGCAAACCATTCATCTGAAATAACTGAACAGCACTATGAAAATTTTATTTTAAAGAATCAAGGCTGTTCAAAAATAGATCTTTACAAGAATGCCAAAGGGAATGTTGGTTTTTTTATCAAACAGATTAACGGTCATTTAATGTCAGTAGACGCTGAATTTACATGTACTCAAAATAACGAATTAATTATCACTATTCGTAATCCATCCATTTCTAAAAAAGATCAACGTATTAGAAAATTATTTACCAAAGAAAAAGAGAAACGTTATAAAATTATGGAAGATAGCAAAAGAAAATCTTACTATTACACCAATTTGTCTCATGAACTCAAAACCCCTATCAACTTAATATTCGGTGCACTGCAAGTCCTCGAAATTGATAAAAACAATATGAAATCGCCACATCCAAAGATTCCATTATTAAAAAATATCGAAATTATTAAACAGAATTGTTTGAGAATGATTCGTATTATTAACAATATGATTGATATTACCAGGTTAGAAGAAGGTTATATCAATCTGAATATGCAAAATATTAATATTACTTCACTCTTGAAAGAGATCACCAGTTCTGCTTCAGAATATGCTCAATTAAAATCCATTAATATTGTTTTTACATCTGATAAAGAAAAACAAATTTTATTTTGCGATCCCTCATTAATCGAAAGAATCATGCTCAACCTAATTTCAAACGCAATCAAATTCACGGATAATCAAGGCACGATTCGTATAGATTTAAAATGTAGTCCTTCAGACATAATCATTACAATTAAAGACTCTGGTATCGGTATTCCTGAAGATAAGCTGATTACTATTTTTGATCGATTTGAGCAAGTTAACAGCTCTTTAATAAAAAGCCACAGTGGAAAAGGTAGTGGAATTGGATTGAATTTAGTAAAAGAAATGGTTCATCTTCATAACGGAGAAATCAAAGTTTACAGTGAAATTAATAAGGGTGCAGAGTTTTGTATTGTACTTCCTCTTCAAACCTCACCTGATACAAAAATATTAGAGAACCATGATATATATGACCATCGAATAGATACCTTTCAAATAGAAATGTCCGACATCTATTCTGGAATAAAATAGATTTATTCTTTTACGATGTCATCAATTTCTCTATAGAGTTTCTTTAGGTTTGGATAAATCTTTTTGTATACTTTATAGAGTTTCTCATATTTCAATGCGTTTTTCTTGTTTGGTTGAAATATCCTTTGTTTTTGAACCATATGCTTAACAGCCTCTTCATAGGTTCTATATATCCCCAACGCCTTAAACCCGGAAATTGCCGCACCTAAGCCGGCGGTCTCGTAAGTCTGAACACGATACACCGCTCTACCCATCATATCTGCTGTAATCTGACATATGTTGTCACTTTGAGAGCCACCTCCTGATATGGAAAAATTTATAATCCTTTGCCCAGTCTTTTTTTCAATAGAGTTTATGCCATCTAGTACTGCAAAATTGATACCTTCAACAATGGCCCTATATAAATGTGCTCTCGTGTGCATCTCTGTGAAACCTATGACCCCACCTTTTGCAAAAGGATCTTTTAATTCCCCTCCCCAATAGGGTTGAAGCAGCAATCCATCCGAACCCGGAGGCACCATATCCAAAAGATTGTCCAATAATACTTCTACAGGAATGTCTTTTTCCATTGATTCCTTCGTTTCTTTTTCAGCAAATTCGTTCTTGAACCATCGAATCATCCAGTATCCTCTATTTATTTGTACTTCGGGATTAAATTTTCCCGTAATAACAGCTGGATAAGAAGGAATAAATGGATGTATCTCTATATACTTATCCACCATAGTTTGAATTGTCACGGCAGACCCTAAACTGATATTTCCCATACGGTTATTTATA
This sequence comes from Clostridia bacterium, assembly GCA_016278615.1. Classification (GTDB taxonomy): domain Bacteria; phylum Bacillota; class Clostridia; order Peptostreptococcales; family JAAYPU01; genus Soudan-22. The sequence goes on from JADQBM010000096.1 coordinate 22,827, forward strand.
CAACCTGTTCCAAGAGTCTCGCATCCTTTATCCGAACCTGAAGCAATAACTGGAAGTCCTTTAGGAAGCCCCGTTTCATGAGACGCTTCCTTTGATACACTTCCTGCAATACCACCAGAATCAACCAATTGAGGCATTTTATTAATATCTATATTAAAGACAAAGCTTTTTATATCATATTTTGATGCCCATTTCACTCTTTTAAAATCAAATGGGATGTATCCTATCTGCGATGCAGATGAATCAATAAAAAAGCCTGTTAATTTAAAATTCAAAAAAGCAGAAAGCAAAAGATACTTATATGTACTGTCATATACTTCTTTTTCATTTTCTTTTATCCATTGCCACCTAAAGGCTTTTTTAAAATTTCTAATTTTGACTTCTTCCTTGACAATTTTTAAAGCCATCTTGTAGAAAGCAGGAAACTTTTCATCAGAAATAGCCCTTCTTTGATCCAGCCATAATATGGCCGCCCTCAAAGGTTCCCCCTTTTGATTCACAGGCACAACCGTATTTCTCATGGTGGTAATGGTGACACCAATAATGCCTTCAAAAACTCCCTGATTATTTTCTTTTAGTGTCTGGCAAACATCACAAATAGTCGACCAATAAAAATTAGCATCTTTCTCAGCGTACCCGGGAGCCAAAGAAAAATAGGGCGTATATTCTCGCTTTTCTTTTGCAGCCATATTGCCGCTTTTATCAAAAATTATCCCTCGAATGCTTTGGGTGCCCACATCAATAGTAAGAATATACTTTTCGTCCATAAATCCTCCCTTAACATAAAAAATGGCTGGCGCCACTCCGCTATGGAACCCAACGGCTCCACCTCCGACTCGCTACGCTCCCTGCTGTCCGTTTTACCTAGCCAAGCAAGCTTGGGGTAAAAAGGCTATGGTTCCCTTCGGCGACTGCTATTGCAGTCTGAGCACCCTCCTTTACCGGCAACTGAAAAACTCTTTACCAATCAATGATTGGAGAGTTTCCACGGAGCGAATGGCAACTTTAACTAATCATAGATTAGAAA
>JADQBM010000011.1 GCA_016278615.1 Clostridia bacterium
TGTCAGCGGAGTTGGAACTGGAGGGACTTTAACTGGAGTGGGTGAGGTTTTGAAAAGCCGTAAACCAAGTGTTAAAGTTGTTGCGGTTGAGCCATTTGATTCACCAGTCCTGTCCGAAGGGAAAAAGGGCCCACATAAAATCCAAGGCATAGGAGCTGGCTTTATACCGGATGTTTTAAATAGAGACATCATTGATGAAATATATAAAGTTAAAAATGAAGAAGCATTTATTACTTCAAAAAATATTGCAAAAAATGAAGGATTGCTTGTAGGTATTTCTTCTGGAGCAGCAGTTTTTGCTGCGACACAAATAGCAAAAAGGTCAGAAAATAAAGGGAAGACAATTGTTGTTGTGCTTCCTGATGCAGGAGAGAGATATTTATCTACGTCGTTATTCAATGAAGCATAGATCATATATCAAAATATTAGCGTCATATGGAGGGATTCCTATCTGACGCTATTTTATTGGCGGATTATTCTCTTAATCCTACGGTTAACCTTGCATTTACACTTCACTTAAACTCAAACTTAACTTAAACTTCCATTATAAAAAGCATTTCTTCATAATATCTTCAAATTTATTTGTTACTATAAGCATTAAGATTGGATTATAGGGTTAAGTAGGCTTTAAAAATATGAATAACAGGATGGCATATGCGTAGTTGAAAGGCAGGAAAACTTTGATGGATCAAATTAATTATTCTAAAAATAAAAATGCCATATTATTAAGTATATTCGTTATTTCCATCTCGCTATTTCTTTATCAAGTTGTTTTAACAAGGTTATATTCAGTTGTTTTCTGGTATCATTATGTATTTCTAATCACTTCATTTGCAATTTTCGGATTGGGAATCGGAAGTATTTTTGCATATAAATATAAATTCAAAATGACAAAAGGAACGAATAATTGTATAGATGTCATAAAACAGCTAAGCAATGGAGCCATGATTTTGGGGATGGCATATGTTGCCGTATTGACATTAATCTATTGGTTGCCCTATGTGAATAATCTTATTATTTACATTTTTTTAGGAACAATACCATTTATAATAGGTGGGTATATTTTTTCAATTGTATTCATGGAATATTCAGAGATTAGTGGGAAACTCTATTTTGCGGATCTTGTTGGTTCTGGAATCGCAAGTGCAGCGGTTATTATTCTTCTCAATCAGGCAGGACTATATAGAACCATGGTATTGATATGTGTTATTTCTTTAATACCTGTATTGATTTTACCTGCAGCTTCACGAAAAATAAAAATTTCAAGAGTGCTTTTACCCATAATTCTCATTGCGGGTTTAATGTTACCCCAAAAATATGTATATTCCATTGAACAAAATTTTAATGGCATTTTAAATAATGCGCAAAAGACTTACGGGAGTCTGGAAAAGTCGGAAACGTATCCTGAAATCGTTTTTTCAGAGTGGAATGCTTTTTCTCGGACCGATGTAATAAAAATTCCACAGCGGCCTGATGAAATGACAGTTACTATAGATGGCGCGGCTAACGCACCTATGTATGAATTTGATGGCAATATAGAAAGTCTGGAGAAATTCAAGAATGATATTGGGTACTTGCCTTTTTCTATGGAGGACAGCAATAAAACGTTGGTGATTGGCCCTGGGGGAGGTAGAGACATTTTATATGCTCTGGCTGGAGGAAGCAAGGACATAACTGCCGTAGAGATCAATACATCCAGCATTGATGCAGTAAAAGCTTTTGGAGCGTATAACGGCAATATTTACAACAGACCTGAAGTTGAAGTTTATGGGGAAGATGGAAGAAGCTTTGTCCGAAGATCTAAAGATAAATATGACATCATATTTTTGTCCCTTGTTATGACAAATGCTTCTCAAGGCATGGGATATGCTTTATCGGAGAACTATATTTATACAGTTGAAGCCATTAATGATTACCTGGATCATCTTAGTGATAATGGAGAAATTGCCTTTTTGGTTCACGATGAAAATGATCTCAATAAAATTGTAGCAACTGCCATTGAGGCGTTAACATCCAGAGGCACTCCGGAAGAAGAAGCACCAAATCACATAGCTGTATTCGCAACGTTTATGTCTCATGAAAGTGGCGTGATGATGCATAATCCTTTGGTAATGATTAAAAACAAACCCTTTAGCCAGAGTGAGAGTATGGCATTATTGAATGCCGCAGAGAATGGGGGCAGTACGCCTCTATATATGCCTGGCATTTTAGAAGAAGGGCCACTACATCATATAAGAGAAGCACATGTTTCATTGGCGGATTACCTTAATGAGTTTGATTCCAATGTCACGCCTGCAACGGATGACAGCCCGTACTTTTATGATTTTGTTAAAGGCGTTCCAACAACGCTTTTAATTATTCTTTTTCTGGTAATAACCAGTAGCATAGTACTATTTCAATCCTTCGCCTTAAAGGACCGCAATCTTAAGCCTATGCTGTATTTTGGATTGTTAGGGATTGGATTTATGATGATAGAAATACCTTTGATACAAAAATTTATATTGTATCTGGGACATCCGGTTCTTGCATTCACGTATGTATTGGCATCACTACTGATAGGAAGTGGGATAGGAGGATTTTTAAGCAGTAAAAAATGGTTTGATCGAAAGATAAAGGCATTTTACCTCCCCGCAGTTTTAGCGGCAGTGATAAATATTTTGTTATTACTATCCTTAGACTTTATATTTCAAAACACATCCTATTTAGACCTTGTTGGTCGTATCATTATTTCTTGTGTACTTGTAATGATCCAAGGGTTTTTTATGGGAATGCCTTTCCCAAGAGGGCTTAAATTAATTGGTGATAAGGGAAGAAATAGTATTATTCCAGTCTTGTGGGGTGTGAATGGTGCCATGTCTGTGGTGGGTTCTGTTTTATCCATTATTATTTCCATGACCATGGGTTTTACAGGGGCATTAATTGTAGGCTCAATTATCTATTTAATTGTGAGCTTATATAAGATATAGGGCATATAAAAGTCCTTGTGCCGAATAATAATCAAATCACTACTAAACATATATAAATAATAAAGGATATATGATATCAAATCAAAAGGAGGGACAGGTTATATGCATGGTATAGATCAAATCGCTTATGGAATGTGGGGAGCCGTCTTGTTCAACATTGTGTTGTTTGGTGTTTTTACCTATACAGCTTTCAAGCCTACTACAAAAAAAGACTGGCGTACAATGGGAGCCTTTGTAGCATTTATGGTGGCTTTGTTCACTGAAATGTTTGGATTTCCACTTACAATCTATTTTTTAACATCGATTCTTGGAAATAATTATCCTGTTTTAGATCCATTTACTCATTTGAATGGACATTTATGGGTCGCCTTATCAGGCGGGTCACCTATTTTATACTCCATACTGCATCCCCTTAGCAATATACTAATTTTCGGTGGGTTAATGGTGATTGCCATTGGTTGGAAAGGGATACATGCCGGGAATGGAGAGCTAATTACACATGGGATATACAGATTTATACGGCACCCTCAGTATAGTGGTTTCACACTTATGATTATAGGGTTTCTCGTACAATGGCCAACCATTATTACACTGATTATGGCGCCTATTCTCTTAATTATGTATGCTAAGCTTGCTAAAAAAGAAGAAAAAAAAATGGTAGAACTTTTTGGAGACAGGTATCTTGAGTATCGTGAACAGGTACCTGCATTCATCCCGATACGGGCTGGAAGATATAGAACCAACTAAAATATTAAGGAGGTGGCATAAATGAACTGCCACGAAGATAAGCAGGGGAATCAAGAAAAAGGACACAAAGGCCATGGGAGTCATATGTGGTTGATGGTGCTATGTTGTGCCATACCAATTGTATTATGGCTACTGTTACCTACTCTACAGATTAGTAATTCTTTCTTAGCAAGGGTCTTTCCCTATGCAATATTTCTGCTTTGCCCATTATTACATTTATTAATGATGCCCATGATGCTTGGTAAGAAAAAAGACCGAGATGTTATGAAGAAGGAAGCGATACAAATTGAGCACAACGAAGAAGGACTATAAATCTCCCATAGTAGTTAAGAAGGTTTCCATAATTGATAAATCTGAGCTTCAGGTAGAGTAAAAATTCTTCCTAAGCTCAGCCCCCTCAAATTATATATTTTAATGCATATTTAGGGAGTTGATCATAATGGATAGTACTGGAATCGTATCCAAGGTATGTGATGAATCAGCCTTTGTTAAGCTGAGTCGTGTTTCTGCTTGTGGAGGAGATTGTAAAAGTTGTCTTGGATGTGCTTCAGGTGAAATCATAATAGAATTGCCAAATGACATAAGAGCACAAGAAGGTGACTTGGTTAGAGTTGTCAGTGAGAAAAAAAGTCTTTTGAAAGCTGTTTTATATGCGTATATTATGCCTTTAATTGTGTTTATTATTTCGTATTTATCTATATTCAGTTACTTTTCTAATAATGAAAGAATTAATTCTGAATTAGTAGCATTAGCTGGGGCATTTGCCTTAATGATAATCAGTTACTGTATAAGGCTACTATTAGCAAAGCGTTTATGGAGTGCAGAAAAGTTCAAACTCCAGCTAAAGAAATATTAAGATGTACTTGAAACTGGAAAAGAAACGGAGTGAATAAAGTGAAGAGAAAAGTGCTTTCATTTAAAGGTGGAATTCATCCAACTTACAATAAGGAATTAACGAAGGAGAAAGAAATTGAAAAAGTAGAAGCACCCTCGATTATGGAAATTCCACTGGTTCAGCATATAGGCGCTCCAGCCCAACCCTTGGTAAAGGCAGGGGATTTTGTAAAGATGGGACAGCTGATTGGCGCTTGTGCCGGTGCTGTTTCTGCTAATGTGCATGCTAGTGTATCAGGTGAAGTGTTGTCAGTGGAGCCTAAAATGCAGACAGCAGGAATGGTCTCCACTGTTGTAATTGAAAATGACGGAAAAGATGAAAGGGATTCTGGTATTCAAGGGATTGTGTCTATTGATAAATTAACAACAGATGAGATTATTAACTTGATTAAGGATGCAGGAATCGTCGGAATGGGAGGCGCTACATTTCCAACTCACGTTAAGCTTAACCCTCCAAAGGAACACCTAATCGATACCTTAATCATCAATGGTGCAGAATGCGAACCTTATCTTACATCTGATTATAGAGTGATGGTTGAAACACCAGAAGATATCGTAAATGGGGGGCGTGTGCTGATAAAGGTTCTGGGAATCCGTAAGGCATATATAGGAATAGAAGATAATAAGCCGAAGGCTATTAGGGCAATAGAGCAAATAATTCAAAATGATGAGACTATGGAAGTTGCTGTATTAAAAACCAAATACCCTCAAGGTGGGGAAAAACAGTTGATTAAAGCGGTTACTAGTAGAGAAGTGCCTTCTGGCAAGCTACCTTCTTCTATTGGATGTGTTGTTATTAACGCGGGCACTGTAGCAGCAATCTGTAAAGCATTAATAAGTGGAATGCCTTTAATAGAACGAGTCGTTACAGTAACAGGGGTAGGCATAAAAAACCCTAAGAATCTTCTTGTAAGGCTTGGCACACCCATCAGGCAAGTTATCGAACAGTGTGGTGGGCTAGCGCCAGACTGTAAGAAGTTAATAAGTGGCGGCCCGATGATGGGCATCGCTCAATATACTTTGGATAATTCGGTGACAAAAGGAACTTCTGGAATTCTTGCAGTTATGGAAAGTGATGATATATCTGAGAATGAGTCTTCATGTATAAAATGTGCCCGTTGTATGGATGCTTGCCCAATGGGGTTAATGCCTTTGAAAATTATGCAAGGAATTAAAGGTGGGCATGAAGATGAGGCTATGGAATTTAATGTTATGGATTGTATCGAATGTGGGTGCTGTTCTTTTATATGCCCGGCCAAAAGACCAATCCTGCAGTATATTCGGACAGGAAAAGCCAAAATGCGATTGAAACGCAATTAGAATATAGGGGGTGTAGTATTGAATACTTTAACAGTTACATCATCACCTCATGTTGTACATCATGATAGTGTGCCAAAAATAATGTATAGAGTTATTATTGCCTTGATGCCTGCTTTGGTTGCAAGTGTGACGGTTTTTGGTATAAGGGTGATTATAGTATTATTAACCAGTATTTTTGCATGTGTCGTAACAGAATATTTATTTCAGATAATTCGAAAAAGACCTGTTACAATTAGTGATGGCAGTGCGGTTTTGACAGGAATTCTTCTTGCACTGACATTGCCACCAAATCTCCCTTTGTGGATGACATTTGTAGGATCTGTTATTGCCATTGCGTTGGGAAAACAAGTCTATGGAGGCGTTGGCAGTAATATTTTTAATCCGGCATTACTAGGTAGGGCATTTATGCTAATAACATTTCCAGTTGCAATGACGACTTGGACTACTGTTGATGCAATAAGCTCCGCTACACCTTTAAATTTACTGAAGATGCAAGGTGTTTCCACAGAATATTTAAGACTTTTTTTAGTGAATATTGGAGGGTCGCTGGGTGAAACATCTGCGTTGGCCATTCTGTTGGGTGGATTTTATCTTTTGTATAGCAAGGTGATTGATTGGCGAATTCCTTTTACATTTGTAGGAACAACTCTATTGATGGCATGGATTGCTGGAAGTAATCCTGTGATACACCTGTTTTCAGGTGGGTTACTTTTTGGTGCTTTTTTTATGGCAACAGATATGGTTACAACACCTTTAACTAAGACAGGAAAGTTGATTTTCGGAATAGGATGCGGCCTTATTACAGGCGTTATACGTCTATATGGAGGGTATCCGGAAGGCGTAATGTTTTCAATACTCTTGATGAATGCCTTTACACCTTTGATAAATCGATATACCCGTCCTAAAATGTATGGGAGGGTGAAGTCGAATGGGTAAGAGCATAAAACTAATTTTAATTTTATCTGTTATTTCTTTATTATCCGGTGCTGTTCTCTCTCTTGTTTACAGCATTACTTCTCCTACTATGGAAGCGGTTGCATTAGAAAACCAGCAGAAGTCTATTTTTGAAGTTCTTCCAGGTATAGAAAGCTACAGAGAGTACAAAAACGATGAAAGTATGCTTATATATGAAGGATTGAGTAAAGAGGGTAATGTGATTGGGCTTGCTTATGTTGCTGAAGGGGCAGGCTTTCAGGGCAGAATAAAGTTAATGATCGGTATGGATATTAAGTCTAAAAGAATAACAGAATACAAAGTTTTAGAGCATCAGGAGACGCCAGGTTTAGGTGCTAAAATAAATGAAGAGGGCTTTAAACAACAATTTAGCCAAAAACCTTGGACCGAACCTTTCAAGGTGAAAGACGATATTGAGGCCATAACAGGGGCAACAATATCCTCAAGGGCTGTTACTGAGTTGATAACGAAATCACTGGATGAAGTATTACAAATAGTTGGGAGTGATGAACAATGAAAGCCTACAAAGAGTTTATAAAGGGACTATGGGATGAAAATCCTGTTTTCAGAATGTTAATGGGTATGTGCCCTACTTTAGCTGTTACCAATGCAGCAGTGAATGGACTTGCCATGGGAATAGCGACAGCTTTTGTACTCTTTAGTTCTAATATCATTGTGTCTCTTGTAAAGAGACTTATTCCCAATGAAATAAGAATTCCAGCATATATCATCATTATAGCTACCTTTGTAACCATAGCTGATTTATTTTTGGCGGCTTATTTTCCGGATATTCACAAAGTATTGGGGCTTTTTATTCCACTCATAGTAGTAAACTGTATTATTCTTGGAAGAGTAGAAAGCTTTGCTTCAAAAAACAATGTCTTATATTCGGCCATAGATGCCATAGGCATGGGAGTAGGCTTTACATGGGCTTTAACACTTTTAGGTATAATCAGAGAAATTTTTGGAATGGGAAGTATTTTTGGAGTTACTGTAATGAGTTCAAGTTTTACTAAATGGGTTATATTTATACTCCCACCAGGTGCTTTTCTTACTCTTGGTGTGATGTTGTGGATTATAAACAGCTTATCAAAAACAAAAACGTCTGAAAGCCATTGTCATTAGAAAGGGGTGAGATAAAGTGTTGAAGGATTTACTACTGATTTTTATTGGAGCTGTACTGGTTAATAATTTTGTTTTATCCAGGTTTTTAGGGGTCTGTCCATTTTTAGGCGTTTCAAAAAAGGTTCATGTGGCCTTTAGTATGGGCATAGCGACAACTTTTGTTATGACATTGTCAGCAGCAGCGACATGGTTGATACAGACATTTATTCTTGATCCCTTTGGTTTGGGGCGATTTCTTCAATACGTAAGCTTTGTACTGGTTATTGCATCTTTAGTGCAAATGATTGAATTGTTTATCAAAAAAACCAGTAAGGATTTATATCATTCATTAGGAATTTTCTTGCCATTAATTACAACCAATTGTGCCATATTGGGACTGGCTCTTCTATCTGTTAATAAGACATACAATCTTGCCCAAAGCCTGGTGTTTGGACTTGGTGCAGGAATAGGTTTTACCCTTGCCATTGTTATTATGGCAGGAATTAGGGAGGAAATAGACAGTGCAGATATACCTGAAGGTTTGAAAGGTGCAGGCATTACATTGCTTACTGCGGGGATACTTTCAATTGCTTTTCTTGGTTTTTCTGGATTGATTTCGATGTAGCGCATAGAAAAGGAGGGGACAACATGAACCAAATATATTTAGTTTCTATAAGTGCAATGGGAGGCATCGGTATATTTTTCGGAGTACTTCTTGCATATTCCTCCAAAAAGTTTGCTGTTGAGAAGGATGAGAGAATTGAAAAAATTGAAGAAATATTACCTGGAGCTAATTGTGGGGCCTGTGGTCACCCTGGGTGCACTTCCTATTCAGAGGCTATTGTAAATCAAGCTGAATCCATACAATTATGTACGGTTGGAGGCGCTAAAACGGCCACTAAGATTGGCGATATTATGGGCGTTTTAATAGATGAAAGTCTCATAACTAAAGTAGCCTGTGTGAAGTGTCAAGGAGGCTTTAACTGCTTAGATAGTTTTGAATACAAAGGAGTAGAGGACTGTCATACTGCAAGTCTAATGTATAGAGGGCAAAAATCGTGTAAGTATGGATGCCTGGGATTAAAATCTTGTATGAAGATATGTCCCTTCAATGCCATAACAATGAATCAGTTTGGGGTAGCTCAGATAGATATAGACAGATGCAATGGCTGTGAGTTATGCATTAGAGAGTGCCCTAAAGGCATTATTGAGATGGTTCCCAATGATAAATCAGTACATGTTATTTGCAAAAATAAGGAAACAGCAAAAACAGTAAAACCAAAATGCAAAGTTGGCTGTATCGGTTGTAAATTGTGTGAAAGGGTATGTGAACAAAAAGCAATTGAAGTAAAAGATAATCTAGCAAAAATCAACTATAATTTGTGTACTGGATGTAATGCATGTGTAATTAAGTGTCCAGTCAAAGCCATAAACACAAAGACAGAGTAGAGGATGAAAAATCATTAAGGAGGAGAATACAATGAATGTTCTATTTCATATATTTGGTTTTCCAATCCATTTTTTTGGAGTTATGATTGCAGCAGGGATATTAGTAGGGTTATTTGTTGCCTATCTTGAGGTCAAAAGAAAAGGACTGGAAGTAGAAAAATTATTAGATGTTGTTTTATACTCAACCATTTTTGCCATAATCGGTGCAAGAGTATTTTATATACTTTTTTATAATTTAGATTATTATCTCAGCAACCCTATAGATATTATTAAAATTTATAATGGCGGGTTATCCATTCACGGAGGATTATTAGGTGCTTTTATTTTTTCATTTTTCTATTTTAGAAAACACAAATTGAATTTCTTTAAATATGGAGATGCAATGGCACCGGGCATTATTTTAGGGCAAGGGATAGGTAGAGTAGGATGTGATGTGTTTGGCAAAGTGATGACTTCACCCTTAGGGTGGGGAATTATGCGTCAAGGGCAGTTATTTCATCCTGCACAGGTTTATGAATTCTTATTAAATTATATAGTATTCTTTATTTTATGGAGGAAGCGTAAGAACACGCAATATGATGGGCAGATCTTCTTATGGTATGTGGTATTTTATGCTGTCAATAGAAGTATCGTGGAACTTTTCAGAACCAATCCTTCCATAATAAGCTGGTTTTCGGTATCGCACTTATTAAGCGCTTTGTTTTTTATAGGAGCTGTTGTTGCTATACATTTGATAAAAAAGAAGAAAACTTATTCTGAAATCAAAGAAGAAAAACCTATTCATTCAACGGGATGGATAAGAGATATAATAATAACACTTGCACTAATGGCTATATCCATATTCATTTTTTATTCAGTTCAAGGTTAAAGTATAGGGGAAGGATGTGTAGGGACGACCCTTGCAGTTGTCCTTAAGATTAGAGATATGTAGGGACGACCCTTGCGGTTGTCCTTAAGACAGGGATTAGGGATTAGGTTAGGGGTTTACAGGTAATTGATGCATAGAATCGAAGAAGGTGTATCATGATAGAAATCAAAGTATTCAAGAAAATAAGACTGAAACTATGGAAAATATCTTTTCTCGAAAAGTTTTTAATAATATCTCTTGTAATTATAAGTGTTGCGGCATATGTATTTATGTCTGTAAATGCTTTGGAATTGACAGATGGCATTGTAAATGTGGAGCAGAATGGGCAAGTTATACTTCAGCTTTCATCTGAACAAATTAACAAAGATGGCATATATAATTTTGCCTTCGATAAAGGGAAGGGGCAGATAGAAGTGAAAGATAGAAAAGTTAGAATGCTACCAATGAATAGAAGTATCTGCCCCAGAGCCATATGCTCTGAAACAGGGTGGATAGAAAATAGCCTGAAGGCAATTGTTTGCCTGCCAAACAGACTTGTTGTAAGTGTGGAAAAGGATACAAATAGTAAGGTTGATGAAATTGCTTTTTAATAATTTAAGTGAGGTGAGTGATTGTTGTTATCATGGAAGAAACTGTTTTTGACATTAGCCATTAGTTTTATATTGATTCTTTTACCTTTCCAGATGGGACATGCTTATTCTGAGGGTAATCTATTAATGAAGGGAATGACAAATGAGGATGTATTAGAATTACAGAATGATTTAAAGGATCTCGGATTTTTCAACTACATTCCCACAGGGTATTTTGGAAATATTACTTTTTCTGCAGTCTTTAACTTTCAGAAACACAATAACCTATTGGTTGATGGAATTGCCGGGAAACAAACAGTTGGCAAGATTCAAACTCTTAAAAAACTTTCAAAGAGTGAAATATCAAGAAGTGGGGTAAAAAGAGATAAAGATATCATGCTATTGCCATGGTTTGAAAAGGTAAATGGGTTATTTAAAATCGGGGATACAGCAATTGTTACAGATGTGGATACAGGAATGACTTTTCAGATAATTAGAACTTATGGTAGCAATCATGCCGATGTTGAAACAATTACAGCTGAAGACACAGCAAAATTGAAAACAATTGCTGGAGGAGAATGGAATTGGATAAGAAGGGCGGTTGTTGTTGAAGTAAATGGTTATAAACTTGCAGCGTCTATGACAGCTAAACCGCATGCAGGAAGGGATGATAAGGCTGCAAGTATAATTATTGATGGTCGAAGTGGTGGTTATGGAAAAGGTCATAATTTGGATGTTATTAAGAATAATAATATGAATGGACATTTTGATATTCATTTCTTAAACAGCAAGACACATGGAACCAATAGAATCAATGAAGAGCATCAGCAAATGATACAAAAAGCCTATGAATTGGGTATGTAGCCTTGCGGGATAAGTATATTACATATTAGAAAAAAATATTAATCTTAAATGTATGGGATGGATGTGTGGGATACAATGAATGAAAAAATACTGGTTATTGACGATGAAATGAATCTCCTTCAAGTGGTAAAGGATTATCTTCTTTTAGAATCCTATGAGGTGCATACAGCAAATAGAGGAAATAAGGCCATAGAATTATTTCATACCATTAAGCCTGATTTCGTTATTTTAGACTTAATGCTACCAGATATTTCTGGTGAAGAAATATGTAGATTGATTAGGAAAGAATCCAGTGTTCCTATATTAATGCTTACGGCAAAAAGTAGTGAGAATCAAAAGGTGAAAGGACTGCACATTGGTGCAGATGATTATTTAACAAAACCTTTCAGTCCCAAAGAATTAATAGGCAGAGTAAGGGCTATTCTGAGAAGAACCAAGGGTGATTCTGTTATGACGGATGAGTTAAATTTCAATGGAGGAGATTTGGTGATTGACATTCCTAAGCACCTTATAAAAAAGACTGGAAATTCAATCAATCTCACACCTAATGAGTTTAAGATATTACTGGTCCTGGCGCAGAACCCTAAAACAGTTTTCAGTAGAGGTCAATTGGTGAATATGGCTTTTGGGTATGATTTTGTAGGATATGACAGAACCATCGATACACATATTAAAAATTTACGTCATAAAATTGAAGACGATATGAAAGAACCGAAATATATTATAACCGTTTATGGGATCGGTTATAAGTTTGAAGGTGAGTGACATGATTGGTGTAACCAGTCAATTAAGAAGGTATTTTATATTTGTTGCTATGATCTCAATTGTGTTTGTGACCATTATTTCTAATGTCAGTATCCGTTTTTTATTCTCTGATTACATCAAGGATACAAGGATCAAAGATGACTTAAAGATTGTTCAATATGTTGAGCAGTTGTATTACGATAACGATGGATTAGGGCCCCAGTCTCTAATGAATATTATGCATTATGCCTTGAGTGAAGGGGTTTCAGTAAGGTTGATTGATATGCAAGATGCCATTGTATGGCAAAGTAGCACAGATAATATGAGCATGATGGGAAATCGTGAAGAATACACCGCAAATCTGGTCTATAAGCAATATCCTTTTAATAATAAGGGGAAGCAGATTGGCCACATCGAAGTTGGTAGGTCAGAAAGTATTTTTTCTTCTCTTGAAGACCAACAGTTTTTAAGCACAATCAATAGCGTTTTTGCTGTAGCTTTTATTTTCTCCATAATCATAGCCCTTTTATCAAGCATGCATATTGCAAAAAAATTTCTTCTTCCAATTTTTTTATTAAAAGAAAATGCAAAGTTTATTGAAAATGGAAAATATAAAAATTTAAATCAAATCAAAACAAAAACATCTGAATTGCATGACTTATCTGTTTCGGTTCAAGAGCTTGCGGAGAAACTGGAATATCAGGATACATTCAGGAAAAGGCTAACATCGGATATAGCCCATGAACTTAGAACTCCTCTTGCTACACTGCAGAGCCATGTAGAAGCTTTCATGGATGGTGTATGGGAGCCAAATATAGACAAGCTTTCCATTATACATGGTGAAATAACCAGACTGACAAAATTGATTAAGGATCTTTCAGATTTGTCGATTATAGAAAGTGATGAAATTAAACTCAACACCTCAAGAGTAGAACTTTCAGAGTTATTGAATAATATCATAGAAAGCTTTGAACCTCTCTATTTAAATAGAAATATCAATCTAAAAAAAGAAATTGAGGATGATATCGTAATAACAGGTGATACGGACCGTCTAAATCAAATTTTTATCAATTTATTATCTAATGCTTACAAATATACAAATGAAAAGGGAATCACTTTTATAACACTGAAGAAATTGAAAAATACCATCCAAATCACCGTAGAAGATACTGGGATTGGAATTCCTGAAGACGATATCAAGCATATTTTTGAAAGGTTCTATAGAAGCGATATTTCAAGAAACCGAGATTCAGGCGGCGCAGGGATTGGCCTTACCATTACGAAAGCATTGGTGGAAGCCCATGGAGGGAACATATGGGTTAAGAGCAAAGAAGGAGAAGGAACAAAAGTCATCATAGAATTTTAAAATTCTACTAATGAATGAATCTCCATAAAATCTTCTTATTTGTTTCATATAATGAAAGCACAATAAAATAGTCAATAGGAGGTTTTTAAAATGAAGAAAGTTTCAATGATGTTAATAATTATAATGGTCTTTACAGCAATGAGTGTTACTGCAGTATTTGCATCAGACAATCTTAATGACAGAAGTAACATTAAGTCTATGTTTGATTCAATGAGAGATTGGGCGCGTCAAGCACAGTCAACTGGAGAAATCTCTGAACAAGAGGCAAAGGAATGGAATAGCCATTTTGAGGTTATGGAAAAATACCATGAAAAGAATGGTTTTGCTGGGCATTGTGGAATATCTGATAATAAAGAAGCAAATCAGAAGAAGGATATTCCAGATTCTAAAATATCCAATACCATTAGAAGTCTTTAATTAGAAAGAATAAAATAATAATCAATACCTTTAGAACTTGCAGATTAAACTTTATAAAATAATTAATCCGAGTCTATGATGGTCCTATAGAATTAAGGACTTGACTTCTTAGACAAAGATTAATAAAATAATAAGTGTCAAGCATATATGCTTGACACTTAAATAATGTTAGGGTATGATAATATATGTTGGAAAAAATGATTCAAATAAGTATGCTTTATGATTTTTATGGTCAATTGCTGACGGAAAAGCAAAGAGAGATTATGCATTATTATTATGAAGATGATTACTCTCTCGGTGAGATTGCAGAGAATTTAGAAATCAGTAGACA
Organism: Clostridia bacterium; assembly: GCA_016278615.1. Classification (GTDB taxonomy): domain Bacteria; phylum Bacillota; class Clostridia; order Peptostreptococcales; family JAAYPU01; genus Soudan-22. The sequence continues at coordinate 14,594 of JADQBM010000011.1, forward strand.
AGCAGTGTATGATACCATTAAAAAATCTGAAAAGATTTTAAAAGAATATGAGGAAAAACTTCAACTTTATGAACGGTTTAAAGAGACAGAGGATACCTTTAAAAGGGTAATTGAGAAAATAAATGAACTCATTAGACGATACAATCAAGATGACGACATAAAAGTTGAGCTAAATGAAATAAAAGAAATGATACAAGACAACAGTTAAAAGAGGTGGGTGCATGGTATTCGAAGGATTATCCGAAAAACTTCAGAATACATTTAAGAAGTTAAAAGGAAAAGGAAAACTGACAGAAAAAGATATTAATGATGCTATGCGCGAAGTAAAATTGGCGTTGTTAGAGGCAGATGTTAATTTTAAGGTTGTAAAGAAATTTATTGACAGTATTAAGGCAAGAGCGGTGGGTGCTGAAGTTTTAGAGAGTCTTACACCGGCACAACAGGTCATTAAAATTGTAAATGAAGAAATGACAAAGTTAATGGGAGAAACCCAAAGCAAGTTGACATTTTCAGCCAGAGGTCTTACGGTTATTCTTATGGCAGGATTACAAGGGACTGGTAAAACCACAACTTGTGGGAAATTGGCGTTATATCTAAAAAAAATGAATAAGAATCCCATCTTAGCTGCCTGTGACGTATACCGGCCTGCCGCAGTGGAACAATTGAAAATCGTCGGTGAGAAAGTAGGGGTTCCTGTTTTCACAATGCCACAAGGCGTTAAGGCAGACGAGATTGCAAAAAATGCTTTGAAAGCTGCACAGGAAAGAGGCCATGATGTTCTTATCGTTGACACCTCAGGACGTTTGCATATTGATAGTGAATTGATGGATGAATTAGATAGAATTAAGGCCTGTGTGATGCCTCATGAAATCTTATTGGTTGTGGATGCCATGACTGGACAGGATGCAGTAAATGCAGCCCAGGGCTTTAATGATAGGCTTGGTATTGATGGTATTATAATGACAAAGCTGGATGGAGATACCAGGGGCGGGGCCGCATTGTCTGTAAAAGAAGTTACAGGTAAACCGATAAAGTTTATGGGTGTAGGAGAAAAGGCTGAGGCTTTGGAACCTTTTTATCCAGATCGAATGGCATCACGAATTCTCGGCATGGGGGATGTATTAAGCCTCATTGAGAAAGCTCAAGGAAGCTATGATGAGGAAAAAGCTAAAGAATTAGAAAAAAGAATGAGAAGTCAAGACTTCAATTTAGAGGATTTCTTAGAACAACTTCAACAAATGAAGAATATGGGATCCATGAGTCAGATTTTAGAAATGATTCCTGGTTTAAATAAGAAGCAACTTGGTGGCATGCAAATAGATGAAAAGGAAATCGTTCATATTGAAGCCATCATTAACTCTATGACAAAAAAAGAGAGATTGACCCCTACTATTATTAATGGCAGCAGAAGAAAAAGGATTGCATTAGGAAGTGGCATGCCTGTTAGTAAAGTCAATAGTGTTCTTAAACAATTTGAACAGACTAAAAAAATGATGAAACAGTTCTCAGGTATGGGTAAAATGAAGAAAAAAGGAAAAATGGGATTCCCATTTATGTAAAGATGCATTAAATTCAATGAATTTAATATATAGGCAAACAGTCAATATTCTTAGTAAAGGAGGTGAAAAAAATGGCAGTAAAAATCAGATTAAAAAGAATGGGTGCAAAGAAAAAACCTTTTTATCGTTTAGTTGTTGCAGATTCCCGTTCACCAAGAGATGGCAGATTTATTGAAGAAATTGGGTATTATAATCCTGTTTCAGATCCTATTCAAGTAAAAATAAATGATGAGAAGGCAGTTAAATGGTTAAAAACTGGGGCGATGCCTACAGATACTGTTAAAGGTTTGTTTGTTAAACATGGAATATATCAGAAAATGGAAGGTAATGACCAAGAAGATCTGAAAGGTAATGACCAAGAGGATCAAAAAGGTAATGATCAAGAATAGTTTTCTAAGAGGTGTAAGTAGATGGTAGAATTAGTAGAAGCGATCGCCAAAGCATTGGTGGATCATCCCAAAGACGTATATGTAAATGAAGTTGAAGGTAGACAGTCTATTATTATCGAGTTGAAAGTTGCACCAGAAGACATGGGAAAAGTAATTGGTAAACAAGGAAGAATTGCAAAGGCTATTAGAACGGTTGTAAAAGCTGCGGCAAGTAAAGATAATAAAAAAGTTGTGGTTGAAATTATTCAATAATCTTTAGCAAAGTAGTATTTTGCCCATCTAAGTTGCAATGATGGGCATTATTTTTATAGGTAAGTGGAAGAATAAAATAGAAGTTGAAGCATAAGTGTAAGTGCGAGTAAAGTCTGTAGGGGCTGGCCTTGCGCCTGCCCGTGTAAGTTGAGGTTTAAGCATAAGTGTGAGTAAAGTCTGTAGGGGCTGGCCTTGCGCCTGCCCGTGTAAGTTGAGGTTGAAGTGTAAGTGTAAAATAGAAGTCTGTAGGGGCTGGTCCCTGTGCCTGCCCGTTAAGTTGAAGTGTAAGTGTATGTTGAAGTACTTAAACTTAAACCACTCCGAAGGAGTCTATTTAAACTTAATTAATTAAGTTGGTGATGTAAATGGCAGATTACTTTAATATTGGGCAAATTGTAAATGTTGTTGGATTAAAGGGGGAGCTGCGGGTTTTTCCTCTTACAGATTACCAAGAGCGATTTGAAGAAATCGCATCTGTACTAATTGAAGATAAAAGCTTTGAGATTGAAAGTGTTAGGTACTATAAAGGGTTGGTTGTTTTAAAGCTAAAAGGTATCGATGATCGAAATACGGCTGAAAGCTATAAGATGAAATATTTAAGAATTGACAGAAAAGATGCCAGAGTGTTGCCAGAAGACACCTATTATATTACAGACCTCGTGGGTTGCGAGGTATATACTATGGAAGATGAACATATTGGAAAATTGGTAGATGTGTTACAAAATTCATCACAAGATCTATATGAAGTCGAATTGAATGAGGGGCCAAAACGAATTCTCATTCCCGCAGTGGATGAATTTATAAAAGAAGTCAATATGGAGAAACATCTAATAAAAGTTCAACTAATTGAAGGACTGATGGATATATGAAAATAGATATCCTGACACTTTTCCCAGAAATGCTGGATGCGGTATTAAATACCAGCATTATTGGTAGAGCACGGGAAAAAGGTCTTATAGACATTAATCTGGTCAATATCAGAGACTATAGTGAGAATAAGCATAAAAGTGTAGATGATTATCCCTTTGGTGGGGGTTCGGGAATGGTGATGCAAGCACAACCAGTTTTTTCGGCTCTGAGGAGTTTAGAAGTGGAAGGCTGTAGGAAAATCTATTTTTCTCCAAAAGGAAAGCATTTTACCCAGGAGACTGCAAAGGAACTTTTGTCTGAAGAGCACTTGGTATTGCTATGTGGGCATTATGAGGGAATTGATCAAAGGATTATTGATTATTGGATTACCGATGAAATATCTATTGGTGATTATGTGCTCACGGGGGGAGAAATCCCAGCAATGGTATTAGTGGATGCAGTTTCTCGAATGATTCCCGGCGTATTAAGCAGTGAAGATGTCTATAAAAACGAATCCATTTATTCTGGTTTGCTGGAATATCCTCAATACACAAGACCAAGAGAATTTGAAGACATGGAAGTGCCTGAAGTTCTTGTTTCTGGAAATCATGGAAAGATTGAAGACTGGCAGTATCTGAAATCTCTTGAAGTAACTTGGGAAAGAAGAAAAGACCTTTATATTAAATATATGGATCAAATGGATTTATTGCCAAAAGAAAAACAAAAAATATTTAAAGAATTTCTAAATAGGAATAAGGATACAATAAGTAAATAAAATTAATGGGACAAATATTAGAAATCATTTGTATATAAAAATCATTTGTGATATAATTTATCACGGTGTAAACGGGCGCTCCGCTGGACAAAATGAGCCATGAACGTCTATGAAGAAAGGAGGAATAGAATAATGAATGTGATTCAAGCAATAGAGCAAGAGTATTTGAAAAAAGACATACCAGATTTTAAAGTAGGCGATACTGTAAAAGTACACCTTAAGATTAAAGAAGGAAATAGAGAAAGAATCCAGATATTTGAGGGTTTTATTCTTAAAAGACAGAATGGTGGGTTAGGTGAATCCTTTACTGTTCGAAGAATAGCTTCGGGTGTTGGTGTAGAAAAAACCTTTCCGCTTCACTCTCCAAAGATAGATAAGATAGAGCTTGTCAGAAAAGGAAAAGTTAGAAGAGCTAAGCTTAACTACATGCGTGAAAGAATAGGAAAAGCTGCAAAAATTAAATCAATACAGAAATAAAGGGACTGGAAACAGTCCTCTTTTTATAATTGAGAATTAAAAATTAAAAATTAAGAATTAACTGAAAAACTCTTAACCAATCGGAGATTGGAGAGTTTCCACTTGTATGAGACCTGCACATCAAATCATAGATTTGAGCCAGGGCTTCAAGAATTAAGGAGGATTTTGCTTAACGCAAAATCTAAATTAAAGATTTGTAAAGTTAAAAAGAAAAATTTGATTCACTCAAATTTAACATTAATTCTTAATTCTTCATTCTTAATTCATTAGGAGGTGATAGTTTGGAGAACATTAATTGGTATCCTGGGCATATGAAGAAAACAAGAGAATTAATCTCGGAAAACTTAAAATTAGTAGATGCCGTAATTGAGCTTTTGGATGCGCGTTTGCCTATTTCCAGTAAGAACCCTGTAATAGATGAATTGGTGAAAAATAAAAAACGAATTGTATTACTAAACAAATATGATTTGGCAGATTCTGATATTACAAAAAAATGGGTAAGAGCATATGAGAAAGAAGGCATTAATGCAATACCTATAAATTCAATCAATGGGGACGGCCTCAAAAAATTGGTTCATATTCTGGACGATTTAAATGAGAAAATAAATGAACAGTCAAGAAGAAATAAACCCATAAGAGTCATGATTGTAGGCATTCCAAATGTGGGAAAATCATCGTTAATCAACAGATTCGCAGGTAAAAGAAGCGCAAGAACTGGTAACAAACCAGGCGTTACTCGAGGGAAACAATGGATTAATATAAAGGGAACGATTCAACTCCTTGATACACCGGGCATATTATGGCCCAAATTTGAAGATCAACAGACCGCATTAAAGCTGGCATTTGTGGGTTCCATAAAAGATGAAATATTGAATATTGAAGATGTGGCTTTAAAGTTTATTGAGTTCCTACAAGAGAATTATCCAACGCTTCTAAAGGAAAGATATAAGTTAGAAAACTTAAGAGAAACGCCTTTGGAAATCATGGATGATATTTGTATTAAAAGGGGTTTTATTCAATCTGGAAAAAGAAATGATTATGAAAGAGTCTCTAAAACCATTATGGAAGAATACAGAAATGGCAAAATCGGAAATATCAGCATTGAAAAACCAGAAGAAGAACAAATGAATAATGAACAATGAATAATGAATAATTAAGGTGGAATTTGTTTCTCAAATTCCTGATTATAATTAGAGGAATTTTTCCAAAGGAAAAATTCCTACATTCATTGTTCATTATTCATTATTAATTATTCATTAAATAAATCGGGGGTTTATCATGGACACAAAAGTTCTCTCATCAAATGAAATACAGGAATTGCTTATTGAGATTAAGATTGAAGAATACCCTTTATACATAGACCTTTTTTTGAATGATCCACGTAAAGTGATTCAAAAAAAGGGAAGAAGTTTGGAATCGCAATATAAGAAATATATTCAGGAAAAAAGAAGAATTGAGAAGATGAAGGAATTTGAAAATCGTCTTTATCTTTCTGGTTGTACAATTATTGCTGGTGTTGATGAGGTTGGAAGGGGACCTCTGGCAGGGCCTGTTGTTGCAGCTGCTGTAATTCTTCCTATGGATTTAAATATTTTAGAGATAGATGACTCGAAGAAAATGACTGAAAAGAAAAGGGAAGAATTGATGTATTATATTGAGAGAGATGCTCGAGCTATTGGAATTGGAATCGTTGATCAGGTGACCATTGATGAAATAAACATACTAAATGCTACAAAACTTGCTATGAAAAAAGCAGTCAAGGCACTTGAATTCACACCGGAGCATGTTCTAGTAGACGCCATCACCATAGATAACCTGGAAATAAACCAAACAGGGATTATTAAAGGAGATCAAAAATGCCTATCTATTGCAGCTGCATCCATTGTTGCAAAAGTAACAAGAGACCGAATGATGATTGAACAACACGCATTATATCCTCAATATGATTTTATTAATAATAAAGGCTATGGGACTCCAAAACATTATGAAGGGATTAATAAACATGGACTTTGTCCTTTACATAGGAAGTCTTTTTTAAAAGATTATATCTGAAGTAAATCATACAGCAATCATAATTTTTAAATCTCCCTTTCTAAATAGTAGCTAATTTGCTTTGCTGTTCATAGAATAATATGAAAGCAATAATAAATGAAAAGGAGGTTTGTAAATGAGTTACGGATGTAGTAGAAATTATGGTAATTATATGGCGTCTGCACAACAGCAGCAACCGCTGGAATCCATGTATCCTGAGGTATATCATACCATATATCCAGAGGTTGTTAGGCATTGCAATATGTTAGACAATGCTTATGGTCAGATGTATATGCCTAATCGTGAAGAATTAGAACCCGTGATAGAAAACATATATGAAAATGTAGATGAAAAGATTAAAAATCAATCCATTGATGAGAAAGATCAGGATAAAACTCTACAGTACAGAAGAGGCGGTTTTTTAAATGACCTGGTATGGGTTATCTTTTTAAATGAGCTTTTAGGAAGAAGAAGAAGAAGACGCTACCCAGGGTATGGCTATTATCCACCTTATGGATATTATAGCCCATTTGGATATTAGTAACTAAGGGTTAAAGTAAGGAAGGAAATATTATAAAAAAATTTTTATCGCCTATTCGTTGGAATTAAGCCATACTATTGCATATTTCCTTCTTTAATTTTTTGTAACATTTCATTTGTGATGTCAAATTATTATGAATAAACAATAATTTAGAGTCCAAAAATTGTATAAGGTGTATTTTTGGATGTATCGTTGATACTTATTAAAAAAAAGAAGGGTTTTGACAAAAGTTTGCATGTTAAGTAAAATAGGATTTGCAATAATAGTAAAAGATAGAAAAGTATAAAAAGCTAAAGAAAAGGGAGGTTACCTGAATGGAACTAAAAGGTAAAGTCGTTATTGCTCAGGGCGGTGGCCCTACTGCTGTAATAAATCAAAGCTTGGTGGGTGCGGTTTTAGAATCAAGGAAATATCCTCAGATAACAAAAGTCTATGGGGCATTAAATGGTGTTGAAGGCATTATTAATGAAGATTTTTTAGATCTATCACAGGAAACAACACATAATTTAGAGCAGGTAGCCATAACGCCAGCTTCAGCATTACTGTCAACAAGGGTAAAACCGGATGATAAATACTGTTCAGAAATATTTAGGGTTTTAAAAGCCCATGATGTCCGATATTTCTTTTATATCGGAGGAAATGATTCTTCGGATACGGTCCGAATTGTTAATGAGAATGCACGATTATCCGATTATGAATTTCGAGCCATACATATTCCAAAAACCATTGACAATGATTTGGTGTTAAATGACCATACGCCTGGATATGGATCAGCGGCAAGATATGTTGCCCAAGCTTTCATGGGAATTAACTTAGATAATCGTGCACTTCCTGGCATACATATTGGAGTTGTTATGGGAAGACACGCGGGGTTCTTAACAGCAGCTTCTTCAATTGCCCAAAAATATCCAGATGATGGACCTCACTTAATTTATGTGCCTGAAAGACCATTTAACATTGATGAATTTCTTGAAGATGTTAAAAGAATGTATGAAAAGCATGGCAGATGTATTGTGGCAATATCTGAAGGGATACAAGATGAAAAGGGAGAGGCCATTGCAACAAAGCTAATGGATTCGGTTGAGAGAGACTCCCATGGCAATATCCAGCTTTCAGGTAGTGGGTCATTGGGAGATATGTTGACAGATTTGATTAAGAAAAGACTAAAGATTAGTCGCGTTAGAGCAGATACATTGGGTTATCCTCAAAGAAATTTTATGGGAAGCATATCAGACGTGGACCAACATGAAGCCAGAGAAGTGGGTGAAAAAGCGGCACAATTTGCTATTTGGCACAATGTTGATGGATCCATTACTATTAAGCGAACGGGATACTATTCAGTAGATTATCAGCTTATGGAATTAGACAAAATTGCAGGAAAAACCAAAGTCATGCCAGATGAATTCATCAACGCTAAAGGGAATAATGTAACGGATGCATTCAAATTTTATGTAAGACCTCTATTAGGCTCTGGGTTACCATCTGCACATCGTTTGCGGGCACCTATGGCAGATAAGATCTTAAAAAAATAAGAAAAGAACTAAAGGTTGTAACTTTTTCAAGAGTCCCACAAAAAAGAAGCTAACAGCTTCTTTTTTTTAGTTTTATATTTTATTTGAAAAACTGTAAAAAATTACATATAATGGTGGAAAGACAGGGCATAAAAATAGGAGAATTAAATGAATTTAGGAGAAAGAGGAGAAGGAATAGCAGAGGAATATTTAATTAGAAGTGGCTATAAGATACTTCGAAAAAATTATAAAAACAAGTTTGGCGAAATTGACATTATTGCAAAGAGAAAAGATGTTATCTTCTTTGTTGAGGTGAAGACACGCACCAATAGGAATTATGGAAATCCCATTGATGCCATTACCCCTTTTAAAATAAAACATATGGTGAGAAGTGCCCAATGCTACATCGCAAAATACCAACTTGAAGGAATAGAAGTCAGCCTAGATGTAATAGAAGTAGAGCTAGTGGATGGACAATGGAAGGTCAATCATATTGAAAATGCAATATGGATATAGAAAGAAAATAGTTTACAGAAACAAAAGGTTATTAACTCAACTTTCCCACTACGAAAGCTAATTTAAATGTTCATGTTACTATAAGAGACGTTCAATGTATTTATTTTTGTTTTGCAAACGAACCCTTAAGGTAGGATTAAGCTTCAGCATAGACGTGGTGCACTAAACCCTTGCAAAATGATATGTAGGAACCGGCTTTCATAGTAAATTACTAAATTATATGTCTAGCTGAAATTTACTATGGAACTGAAAAACTCTGACCAATCAGAGAATTGGAGAGTTTCCACGGAGCGAATGGCAACTTTAACTAATCAACTGAAAAACTC
>JADQBM010000050.1 GCA_016278615.1 Clostridia bacterium
TTTTTCCCTGATTGTATCTCCAGGATATAGTGCTTGACTTTCTCTATAAGGTGGATCATATTCACTGAACCAATCTATAAATAACCCGAAAGTTGGAACCAACGAAATATCTTTTTGCTTCATCATTTCCAAACATTCATCATCTAATTCTTCTCCGTGCTCAATACTATTTACACCGGCTATTATAGAATCTTTCGTCCCGGATAGACATTCACAGTGTGCAGCAACAGGGATACCTGCATATTTAGCTTCTTCTACCATCATAGAAATCTCCGACAGATTGTAATGCTGATCTGTTTCTCTTTCCTTCTCCCAAAGACCTCCACCCGTTGCCCAAAGTTTAATACAGTCCGAGCCTTCTTTAATTAAACCTCTTACTCCTTTTCTTATTTCTTCTTCACCGTCGCATATGATGGCCCATGGATGAGACACCATCGCCTTTTCAAGTGGTACCTCGTAAGCATCTCCATGCCCACCGGTACGAGATAGCCCTTTCCCGCATGCTATTATTCTTGGTCCTTTAACAATTCCTTTGTTTATCATATTTCTTAAATAAATACCATTACCTGAAATATCTCTTACTGTTGTAAACCCATAATTCATACTTTTCTGTGCCTGAGAAATAGATATCATAGCTTGCTGCAAATCCGACTCTAAAACCCAGTCCTTGTCATGTGGGCTTTCCGTCCCTCCATAATGCACATGACAATCAATGAGTCCGGGCAATATTACCGCTTCTCCTAAGTCTATAACGTCATCTTCAGATGAAAATTTCACCTTTTCTGTCTTTCCTACGAATGTAATTATGCCATTCTCAACAATAATAGCAGAATTGTTGATAGGATCTGCCCCAGTGCCATCTATTAATAACGATCCAATCAGAACTTTTCTTTTTTTATTCATAATCTATACACCTCTCATCAGATTTTATATGCTGGCCATTTTGCATTATTAAAGACATATTTTCAGGTGAAATATGTCTTATATCTTCAAGAGGATTCTTTTCTATTATAAGTAAATCCGCAAGCTTCCCTTGCTCTATAGTGCCAATAAATTGACTCATTCCAATAGCTTCAGCGCCTATTTTTGTTGCAGATACAATAACATCCATAAGGCTCATTCCGGCATCTGCCATAGCATATAGTTCCTGCAGTGTAGTCACTCCATATGGTGTAACGGCTTGGCAAAATGTATCGCTTGCCACTGCTATTTTAATCTCTCGCTCATACACCTTTTTAAAATTATTTTTTATTCTGTTATATTCCTTTTCTTCTATTGTTGCACCTGGATAAGCATTCAGATTTTTTCTTAAAGGAATTTCGTCATAATTATATTCCAGCCAATCCAAAGTTGTTTTCAAGGTTGGCATAAAAATGGTATTCTTTTGTTTCATTAGTTCAAGGCATTCTTCATCAAGCTCTCCTCCATGGATTATGTTCTTTATCCCTGCTGACAACGCAGTTTTGGTGACTTGTATGCTCTTGCAGTGTGCAAAAATTGGCATTTTTATAAATTCTGCCTCTTCAACAGCTATCTGCATTTCTTCATATGAGTAATGTTGATCAGTATCTGTAGGTCTTTTTGCTACGCCTGAAGAAGTTGCCCAAATTTTAACGCCATCAGCACCTTCTCTTACAAGCTTTCTTATACACTTTCTAATTTCTGCAACACCGTCGCAAATCACAGCCCAAGGATGCAATTCATTTATTGCCTCAACAGGTAACCCACTAAAATCTATATAACCGCCTAATCTACATAAACCTCGTCCACAAGCTATAATTCTTGGGCCCACTATCTTTGAAGTCTGAACCAATTTCTTTAAATATAATCCATTCTGCGATACATCACATACTGTTGTGATACCACAATTAATCAGTCTTTCTGCTTCAGTAACCGATACAATCGCTTGTTGAGTTTTGGACTCTAAAACCCAATCTCTTACATCTTTGCCTAAAATTCCACAGAGATGTATATGACAATCTATTATTCCCGGTATAACGGTCAATCCCCTGGCATCTATTTTCTCATATTGATCCGGACATTTTTCAGCAATGACACTTTCATTTATTTCGCCAGCATATGTGATATATTCGTTTTCAACGATTATCAATGAATTATCTACTGGATTTCTTCCTGTACCATCAATCAGCCTGCCGCCGATTATCACTTTCTTCATTTTACTGCCCCCTCTACTTTGAGTTGCGGATTTTATTAGCGTACTTCAAAATCCCTATAGAAAGGCAATTGAGAAGTACGCTAAATCTCTTTTTCTTTTTGATAACTATATTAAGATTTTAAAAATAAGTTTTCCCGATCCATTTGAAAGCCAGTATTCCTACGATAAATGGTCCTACAACTGATACAATTGCAGCAACATATATGATTTTTTCCCACATGTATATAACTTCCATCTTATTAAGCCTCCTTATTATTTGGGCGTGTTATAAAATGAATGGCAAAATATAATATGAAAATGATCGGAAGGATGACCAGTATGTTATATTCTTGCCACAGTGTAACATTTTTTCCAAATAGAGATACGTCGAGCATATAAGTGCCCCAATCTTCACTGTAGTAGCCGAAAAACGCAATACCGAAATAGTATAACAAAGTTCCGACCATCCCGAAGCCTGCACTGACTTCACCTGCCAGTTTGCTTATTCTACCTTTCATAAACAAAGCCGTATAGAAAGGTATCAGAGTGGTATTAACCAGCATACTTGATACAAAGACCCATGCGCCCATTACTCTTCCAAAGACAAAAGATAATAACACGCTGATGACACTTGCCAGCAAGATACCTTTTTTTGTTACGCTAATAAGATCTTCTTGACTCTGCTGCTTTTTAGAGAATGGCACATACAAATCATATGATATGTTGGATCCGGCAACCAGCAGCATTGAATCGCATGTAGATATACCTGCTGCTAAAAAACCTGCAAAAAACAGCCCTAAAATACCTATCGGCAAATACTGTACCCCAAAGGAGAATAAAGCCTCTGATGCCTTAATCGCAGGTATTGTACCTAATCCTACACCCGCTGCAGCCAAAACACCGATCAGGGTTGAAACAAGCGCATAGGCCAAATAAATGAACGAACCGATAAAAAGTGCTTTTCTTACTGAAGCAGCGTCTTTTGCTGCAAAGATACGTTGAAACAAAGTTGGCTCACAAAGAACCGAAATCGCTGTTATTGCATAAGTAATTAGCAGTCCTCCTGTCAGCCAGCCTCCTGTCGGGTTGAAATAGAATGATGGGTCCCCGCCGACTAAGATTTCCAACCCCTTCCATATATCCTCGCTTCCTATGGATTGCCATCCAATAATGCCTGCGATTGCAACTCCTATTGCAATAATCATGAAATTTAAAGAATCTGTAACAGAAACAGCTGTTAACCCGCCATAATATGTGAAAATTGTAGAGATAACGGCTGATATCAGAACACCAACCCAGAATTCAACACCTAAAACAATGCTGAATGCGATTCCCATTCCCATTATATTGACAACCGGAATTGTATAGCATAAACTGCCTACGACACAACTGATCCTGCTGATGGGGCCATAGGCATTCGCTATAATTTCTATTGAAGTTTTTGCATCGCCAAGTTTCCCTTTGATTCTAAATCCTACAAATGCAAGTATGATCATCATGATCCATGCTACGAAGCAATATGAAAAGAACCCCGAAATTCCTATCCCGAACCCCATTTCAGAATTTGCTGTCAAGGAATCGACTCCAAAATAAGTAGATGTCAGAGTCGCAATCAGAATCGGCACCGACAATTTCCCTCCTGCAAGAAAATAATCGTCAAAATTTTCTATTTTCTTTCTTGCAAAGAAAATTGCAACACCAACCATTAATAATAGATATAATATTATTACGCCAGTATCTAAGATCCCTAATTTCACGTTCTATCACTCTCCTATCTAATATAAGTAATGATTGCTCTAACTTTAGGTGCTACTGTTTACATAAGTGCTCTTACACCTCAAATCTTACACTTCAACACCTCCCCGATTAGATATTAATTAACTTAATCTGATATTACTTAATCTGATATTACTTAGTATTCACTTCTGATTCAATTACTTTATTAGGAGTAATTTTTTACTTTTTTGCTTATTTTAAAAAAAATTAAAAAAGCATCGCAAATAAATAGCTTTAATTGCGATGCTTTATTGAATTATGCATATAATTTTTAGGTTATATATTTCTATCACAATAATTTCTCAATTACTATGCTTTCAACTTCAAAAACTTCTTTTCGACTTATTAATTCGTAATCTCCTTCAATTGTTATTTTTTTAATCGTTGCATTTGTCCAACAAGATCTGCTTATGATTTTTTCTTCTTCTTCTGTTAAATACTCAGAAAAACCCAAATCTTTCCATCTTAGAAAAAGGCATGTATCCTTATTTATAGTCTGCCTCGTAATCCTATATTCTCCCATTAAATTCCTTATGTTAAATTTATGTGTTCTGTCCATATGAGTTGATTCAATAATATCACTTAATTCTTTGTGGTTTCTAATATTTCTTAGAACTGTCGGAACATACCCTCCTAAATTATAAGATAATATAAAAAGTTGGGTCTCATTTCCAACAACTAAATAGTCTTCCCCTTGTTCAAAAATATTACCATTAATTTTAGAAAGCATCAAATAAGCATAATACCACGGCTTAGGTATTCCATTCCAAGTAAAAATACCACTACCTCCTTCAAATATGTTTCCGTCATGTTTTACCGGGTCCATTGCAACACAATCTAATTCAACGTCCCAATTTTTCGGATTCAACATCTCATCAACAGCAAACGATGCTAATAAATATGAATCATATAAACAATTAGCAAATTCGACTGGTTCGCTGAAAATTTTTATAATCTCAATATCTGGAGTTTCACTTGTTACTTTTTTTACTCTTTTAGTTATTTTTCTTTGCCAGTCCTCATTTTTTGCGACAAAACGTTTATCAATTTCAAGAATCTTAAACCCAATTTGGCTGACATTACTTCTAAATCGATTTGCATAAAATCTTATAAATTTATCAATTAATGATAATACAGAATTTGAAGGTTTCTTAATAATAAAACTGGGTTTAATCTCTGCTTGTATTAAATAATTAATGCTACGTGCTACCGTTACAAAAGTAGCACTATCCTGACCTATAGTCAAACATTCAATATCTATTCCCGTCTTAATTAATGAAAAATCTCTTTTCATATTTTGTATAATATTTTGTACCCCTTCAGAAGTTAAGAAAGCATCATTTGAAATCTTTACATCATTCTTTAATGGATTTACATATTTTTCACCTTTATTCTTTAGATCAATACATATTAATTCATCTTTTATATTTTTATTATATTCAACCTTAATCCCTTGCTCTTGGAGGCATTTCAAAAAAATCTTGTGGCTTTCTTCATTATTGAAAGATAACATTTTTTTCTTATTTGATTCAAGTCCAGCTTTTGGAAGGTGTATCCGCCTATAAGTATCGGGGTCTGTATAGTACCATTTTTTAAAACAATTTATATAATACCTTTTTGCAGAAAATCCGCAATCTAACGCAATCTCAGATATCTTTTTATTTGTTCCAAGGAGCATCCTTTCTGAATTTTTTACACGTATTAGATTTAATAGTTCCTGAAAGCTTATTTTTGTTGCTTCCTTTATAATATGAGATAAATAATATACATTTAGATGCTCCTTTTGAGAAATTTCTCCCAATGTAAGTTTTCTATCATAATTATCATATATATATCCTACTATCCTTGAAATTCTTTCAGTCATAATATAATTATTCTTATGGTTAATTTCATTCACAAATTTATTTCCATTAAGCTCAAAATACTGGAAATTGCTAACTAAATTCTGTATCAAATGTATAGTTGTATTCTCTACTCTATCTAATTTATTTTTAAGAAGATTAATCCCTATATCTATAATTTGTTCTTTAGCTTTTTCAAAAGCACTCTCTATAGATTCATTGCTGTTTTTTGTTATACTTGCAAAAAAAGCACTCTTAATTCCAGGAAAAATACTTTCAAAATGATTTAAATCCACATGCATAATTAAGAGTATATTGGAGTCATTTGTTTTGGTAATGCTATGTAAGTCTCCACAGCCTACATACCATAGATCACCCTTTTTAATAGTAGAAACATAATACCCATCTTTTATAATCACTGAACCTTCCATTACAAAAATAATTTCTAAACAATCATGATAATGAATAGGATATTCTGTTATGTCAACAAGTTGTATTTCTATATGAGTCTTCGGGCTAAACCTTATGTTTTCTTTTAACATATTACTCCTCTCAACATTATACATTGATTTGATATTTTATATAAACTTTCTGATTAAGATAAAGATGGTGATTTATAAAGCGCTAATATTGCTATTAAGGTTCTTAATATTGTTCTTATCTCTTTAATTTAAATAGAACGCTAAAAAAAGACTAGAAAGGACAAGTAAATAATTATAATATCAGAGTTGATTTTAATAAAAATTATAACATCATAATCAATACGAATCAAATAATAAACATATATTAGATCGCGTCAAGTTACTTTGGTTTTTTCCAAAAATAGAAAATCCCCTTGGTTTTAAAAAAGTTCTAAGCACCCCTAATAGATTTTAGTAACCTATCGGTGCCAAACCTATCGGTGCCAGGCACCGAACAACAGAACTAAAATTTATTTTAATGTTGCTGCATTACCTTATTATTGTACATGTCAGAATTATTTAATAATACTTGTCCATTAGTTCTGTGCTTCTTATAGTTGCTTTAAAACGACCTTTATCACATTTGAAATATTAGAAAAGATGCTTTAGCTTTAATCATCTAATCAAATTGTTTTGTTCTTTTGTTCGGTACTTGGCACTATTATTCTTAATGGAATACAAAAAACAATGAAGCCATTACAGTGAAAGCAGGGAAGACGGATGCCGTTCCCTGCTTATTTTATATCAAACCCTATTTGTCGTTAATTATATTAATGCTTTCTACTACTTTACCATCTGTACAATACTGATCTATCCTATTTTTTAAAAGCTTCATCTAAAGGTAAAACTTTATTTTTCCTAACATCTTCAATTCCCTCATTTAAAAGTTTTCTAAGTTCATATTTCCCAACTAATCTCTCAAAGGTCTCTATACTTAGAACCGCTAAATCACCTTTTCCATTTTTAGTTATATAAACTGGCTCTGAATTCTCATGGCAGAATTCAGATATCTCATTGTACTTATTTCTTAAATCTGAACTTGGTCGAATTGTTGGCATTTTCGCCACCTCCATTAATTTCGTATGCATATTCTATCATAATTTCGATACATATACAATTACCAAAAGGTGCCATGCACCTGACTTATCCAGTTATACAAGCCCGGCACCGAACAACAGAACTAAAATTTATTTTAATGTTGCTGCATTATCTTTTTATTATACATGTCAGAATTATTTAATAATACTTGTCCATCAGCGCTGTGCTTCTTATAGTTACTTTAAAACGACCTTTATCAATATCACATTTGAAATATTAGAAAAGATGCTTTAGCTTTAATCATCTAATCATATTGTTTTGTTCTTTTGTTCGGTACCTGGCACCTATTATTCCATGACGTAGGACAACTTGTTTCAGAATATCTTGAGAATAAATTAAAGAAAAATAATACCTCTTTTTTTTCTGAGAAAGAAAAGAGGCTTCATAAGTATCTTGAATCATATTAATATTTAACTATAAATTCTACTAATTATTCCTGTTTCAGAATCGCAATAATTAATTTGATAATTTGGTATATTTAAATCTGTTTCTTTTGGATTGAAATTTTCTGGCCAATAGAAATAGAATTCACTCGTTTTAAGTAAATTATCATACCCCTGATTAATATCTTTAACTATTTCTAGAGCATTCTTAAATATGTTTTTAATAAGTTCATTATCAATAAGACTAACTTTCACTTTATAAAATAGACTCCCATCTATTCTAACCTTTAATATCTCATTATTATTCTTACAGAATATAGTGTATTTTTTTGTTACTTTATCTTTAGAGAACCCTAGATTTTTTATACTCTTTTCAATATAATACATATCAAAATTTCTGAAATATCTGTTAGGTGTTAAATTTAATGTAATATAATCCATTAATCACACCCTCTTTCTTTGTTATTCATGTAATCTTCATAATCTCTACATGCTTTATAATATGAAACCGTTATTTTTACGGTGATACTTGTTTCTAATGTATCTTGATTATTTTCTATACATATTCCCTTAATTTGCTTTAACGAATCAACAATATTGTCAATAACCCAAAACTCTTTATCTTCTTCACTTAAGTCTTTTATTTCATTGTTTAATAAATTCATTTTCTTAGTACAATCACTAATAATATCACACAAACTATCGTTATTTATGGTTGGCTGATTACCTTCAACATACTCTCCAAAATCATAAATTACTTCAAGATTTGATTTGTCTAATAGCGGTTCATATTTATTTATATTAGTAAATTTTTCTTTATATTCTTCTGTAGGTATGTTTTCTATATTATTTGTATCATCTATATTACCCAATTCATCACCTACTTACTCACTTTGATTTATATCTTTTTTGGAAAACATCTTCTATTATATTGTTAAGCTTTTCTAACTCATCTTTAAGTTGTATTGCATCACGAGCATAAGCATATTCTTTAATATTATATATAACAGGTTTAATTTTTTTATTTATAATAAATAACCAACACATATTGTTATCAAATAATCCTTGTACTTCATTAAACATTTCTTCTGTTATTAAAACATCTCGCTTATTTTGTATACGTCTTTTAACACACTCATTTATTCTAATTAACGGATTTAATATTTTTTCTGCAATTATTTCTATTTCTATATAATATATTTTTTCCTTTTTTATTGCTTTATAGGTAACGACACAAGTCATAATCGCACCTAATATGGCCCCAATTACTCCTGAGGCTAGGCTCAACATAATATCTTTATTATCATTAGGCATAGTAATATCAACTATTTCTGTTAAGTAGAATATATATTTTTCCATCTATTCAATTCCATTTTTATTTTTAAATTGTTTTAAACTATTTCTAAATTCTTCTGATTTGTTCAAATATTGTTCTACCATTTTTATATCAATTACATTATTACCAGTTATCAACTTTTCATTAAGTGTTTCTGTAAATTGAATAACTAAATTTAATAAAGAATTAAACTGCAAAACAGATGTATATTTAACTCGATCGTTTCTACTTAAGGTTAAATTCATATTAGGTGATTTATCTTGGATTGATATAGATGTGCCTGTAGTATTGAGTGGGTCACCATGCATATTATTTAGTTGATTATAAAATTCGAAGTATATTGCACGTATCTTTTTTAGCTTTGCATTAATTTCTCCATTCTCAACAGATTTATTATCAAAATTTATATTTAATTGCAATATAAATGCATTAAGAGTATCTAATAATTCTGTATTTCCTTCAAATAAATTAAGCAACCCTCCATGTAAAGTTTTAAATGTATACGTCCCCATTGTTTGTGAAAATGATATATTGTATACTTTGTCAATATCATCAATTATCTTTTTTTGTCTAATAAACGAAATTAAATCATTATATTTTTTTAAAAATTCATCACTTTTAATGTTTTTAAAATCAAAACTAGTATTTTCTATCATGGTAAAGTAACCCCCTTATTTTTATGATATTCTCCCAATAATTAATTACTTGTAATATTATTCCATTACTATTATAAAATAAAAACTCTATCTTGTCTAATAGAGTTTTAGTATTTGTTAATCTTATATATTTTGGTATTCTTCTTGTTATCGCAACCTTTATGATAAGGTTCACCCTATCATATACTAAATTGCGCTCTATTCAATTTCCCATTATAGACAAAACCCCTCACCTAAAAACTTCTTCCATACATAACAAAAAACCAACTCAACAATCACTCCACTGTCAAACTGGTTCTCCCAATCTCTTTTCCATATCCATTCCCCCTCATAATTAATCCTTTATCCCTGAACTTAATTATAAGGTAAATTATGTAATTATACAATATTTTGTCAGAATTTCTTGTTTTTAATCAACATCAGTTGGAAACTCTGGTAAGGTAAGGGGACACGCCTTTCGCTTTTGGGTCTATTTTTTAAGGAATCTCCCCGTGAGCATTTGAGTCTAAAACCGAAACGGGTGGGCACGCGGACCCACTCCTACATAAACAGAAGGTTTTGCCCAAAAAGCAAAACCTTCCATAATTATTCATTATTCATCTTTTAACAAGCCTCCAGAGCGTCTATAAAATCTGTAGGTCAAGGCGCGGTTAAAGCCCTAGCCGTAATCTCCGATTACGTTGCAGGTCTTATACCTAAACTCTAAAATCTAAGATTTTAGTAGAGTTTCCGGTTTAGGCTGAGCAGCGGAGCGTACTTCCCGACTTAGGTACGGGGACACACCGTTCGCTCAAGGGTCATCCTCTTTACGGAATGTCCCCATGAGACATGTGAAGCCGAAGCAGCAACGCAGAGATACGAGGTTTTAGGCGCTCTGGTTATTCTACAGTGACGCTTTTGGCAAGATTCTTCGGCTTATCAACATCGCAACCCCTCAGCACCGACATATAATACGCCAACAACTGCATGGGTACCACGCTCAATATCGGTGTTACTTCATCTATGCAGTCGGGGATGTAGATGACTTTGTTGGCTTGTTGTTCGATTTGTTTGTTGCCTTCTTTTGCTACGCCTAAGACAAATGCGCCTCTTGCTTTGACTTCCTGGATGTTGGAAAGCATTTTTTCGAAGAGGTGGTCTTGGGTGGCGATGGCGGTTAGGAAAGTGCCTTCTTCTATTAGGGCGATGGTGCCGTGCTTGAGTTCTCCGGCTGCTATGGCAAAGGAGTTGATATAGGAGATTTCCTTGAGTTTCAAGGAGGCTTCCAGGGCAACGGCTACATCTATTCCTCTTCCGATAAAGAAAGCATGTTGTTTTTCGAAATTCAATTTGGCAATTTCTTGGATTGTATCTGTGTTTTCTAATATCTTTTCTACCTTTGCTGGTAGGGCTTTTAATTCACTGATTAGAAGGTCATAATAATCTTGTTTAATCACATTTTTCGTCACTGCCATGTGAAGGGCAATGAGGTACATGGAAATCAACTGCGTTGTATACGCTTTTGTGGATGCCACGGCGATTTCTGGTCCTGCCCAGGTGTAGAAAACATCATCTGATTCTCTTGCCACGGAACTGCCTACTACATTGACAATGGTTAAAACTCTCGCACCTCTTCTTTTTGCTTCACGAAGCGCTGCCAATGTATCCAAGGTTTCACCTGACTGACTGATGGCAATAAACAATGTGTTTTCATCAATAAAGGGCTCCCGATATCTGAATTCAGAAGCGATATCCACATCTACGGGTATTTGGGCAAATTTTTCAATTGCAAATTTTCCAACAAGTCCTGCATGGTAAGCTGTACCGCAAGCGACGATATATACTTTATTGATTTTTTCAAGATCCTCTTTAGTAATCTGTATGCCATCCAAAGAGATACGCCCATTCTCGTCGAGTCTTCTATTGAGAGTCACATCGATCCCCTTAGGTTGTTCGTTGATTTCTTTGAGCATGAAGTGTTCATAACCCTCTTTTTCAGCAGCCTCTGCATCCCAAGTAACGTGAAAGATGTCTCTTTGCACTTGTTCTCTGTTTTCATTAAAAATCTTGACGCCCTCTTTTGTCAAGAGCACCACTTCATCGTTGTTAATCAAATATACTTTTCTTGTGTATTTCAGTAATGCGGGAATATCTGATGCGATGATGTTTTCATCTTCTCCAAGTCCTACTATTAGAGGACTGTCTTTTCTAACAGCAACAATCTTATCTGGCTCATGGCTACAGATTACACCTATGGCATAAGCCCCTTTCATTTTTGCTATTGATTTATAAACAGCATCCAAAAGATCTCCCTCATAAAAATGGTCAATGAGATGAACGATGACTTCTGTATCTGTTTCTGACTTGAAGTTGACATTATATTCTTTTATAAGCCATTCCCTCAGTTGTACATAGTTTTCGATGATTCCATTGTGAACCAATGCAATGGATCCTGATTCATTGGAATGAGGATGCGCATTTTTGTCTGATGGTGCACCGTGGGTGGCCCATCGTGTATGACCGATACCTAATTGACTGTTGCATCCTAATGGTGCTAGTTTTTCTATAAGATTCTTAATTCTGCCCTTATATTTATGAACTTCAATTTTTCCATTCATGTTTAATGCGATACCTGAGGAATCATATCCTCTATATTCAAGTTTATTTAATCCGTCTAAAATTACGTCACAGGCATTTTTATTGCCTATATAACCTACGATTCCGCACAAAGCAAAAACCCCCTGTCAAATTTATAATATGATACTGCTCGTTTTTGCATTGTTAAGACTTACTTTGTTCTGCCGGTTACCCGTCAGTTTTGTAAAGCCTCTCACGACCCCAAGAGCCGCAGGGGCATCCGCCGAATGTTCGATACTCCCCTGACCTCGTCAACTCTAAGGCTTGATTAGCTTCACATTACTTTGTCAGACTTCATCACTAAAATCCTCACATATATTTAAATATGCTCCGGTTTTAGCTCTTCGTCTTTCGCGTACTGCTCGCTACTGAAGCCTTTAAGTTCTGGCGCTTTTTTGAGTTGCATTTTTCCTTCTGCTCATGAATTCCCCCTTTCGATTGGTTAGAGAAGTCTATAGATCGCCACGTCTCTACGCTTCTCGCGATGACAAGTTCCAGACAGGCACTGAGTTCGCCACGTTGCTACGTTGTTTTAATTAAGAATTAAGAATGAATAATGAAGAATTAATGTGGAAATTTATAAGAACAAATTTCTTCCCTAAATCTTAAATCTTAAATCCTAAATCTTAAATACTTTTCCTGTCACCTTATAATTATAAGCATTCACCCCCATCTATACAAGTATTAATTGATCTGTCATTAGATGTCTTTTATATCCTTAAATACCTTGTAAGCATCCGAATACCCGAGTTTCATGTTGCGAATTACTGTCTTTTTATTAAAATCCATAGTTTTGCCAAGGTATTCTTTTGGGTAAATGGTAATGACATTCACATTGGAATCATATATTTGTTTTTCTTCATCCTGCTTAGGAGGATAGAGTCTTATTTCTATAATGTTTTTATAACCTTTATCGATGAGCATCTTGGTTGGCAATCTGTCATAATAGCTCCCATCAAGAAAAAAATCACCGTTCATTTCAATGGTTTTATAGATTGGAAAATAACAGCTTGCAACAATATAATCTCCTAATTGTCCCTGGGGGATATCTTCCTTGAAAAGCCTAAGACCCCTCCTTTTTTTCATGGAAATAGTAACCAATCCAAAATCCTTTGAAGCTTTTCTTATGATATCTTCTTTGACCATGGAATTAACGTATCTTCTGAGGGAAGAAATATCCATGCCTTCAATACCAAAGGCTTCTTTTATTTCTTTTTTTATTTTCATAGGGTCCTTACTTGTAAATTTATATGTCGCTAACTGACTATATATTTCATTACCCATGCTATCAGATGCAAAAATATCAACCTTGCTCCATAGGTCACATGCTGCCTCAAAGTCATCTTGTATCATAAGGGCTGCGTTAATGGTTCCGATTGAAGTTCCCACAACCCCATTAAATTCTATCCCAAGTTCTCTTAATGCCTTCCATGCACCAATCTGATACGCACCCTTTGCGCCGCCACCTTCTAATACGATTCCGTACATATCCAACTGCTCCTTTCAATTTATTGCAACATCTTTCATTTGGAGTCGATATTCTGATTGGGCAGGCACGGAGACCAGCCCCTACAATTTAAACTGAGATATATTCGAAATTTTACTGAGCCTAAAATTTCTTACCTTCATTGTCCATTCTCAATTATCCATTATCCATTAACTTTACCCCAGTCTTTTTTCGATTAAGCGAGCCAACCCTTTCGCCAATGTCTTAATTTCTCCTTCATTTTTGCCTTCAATCATGACTCTTACAAAAGGTTCTGTTCCGGAGGGTCGAATGAGCACGCGTCCGTCTGATGCCATTATGTCTTCAACCCTTTGGATTTCTGATAGAATCACTTCGTCTTGTTCATATTCGTCCTTTTTGGAGTTGTTGACTTTTGCGTTTATTAATACTTGAGGATAAATGGTCACCTCATCTGCTAGTTCAGAAAGTTTCTTCCCAGATTTTTTTATAGCCCTTAAAAGTTGTAACGCCGAGAGAATCCCATCGCCAGTTGTGGCATGTTCTAAAAATATGATATGCCCAGACTGCTCTCCTCCTATAACACTGTCTTTTTCAAGCATTCTCTCTAAGACATATCGGTCCCCTACCTTTGTAGTCTCTACTAAGCATCCTAAATTCTCTAAGGCTTTATAAAAACCAATATTACTCATAACTGTAGCCGTCACTCTATTATCTTTTAACTTGCCTTCTTCTTTTAACATCTTGGAACATATATATATTATTTTATCACCGTCTACAATGTTACCTTTTTCATCCACAGCTATTAAACGATCCGCATCTCCATCAAATGCTAAGCCTACATCTGATTGATGTTTAATAACGGACTTTTTTAAATCATTTGGATGTGTGGACCCACATTTTACATTGATATTGATTCCATCAGGCTGGTTATGAATGGTCGTAACATCTGCTCCTAATTCCTTTAGCGTGGTCTCTGCTGCCTGATACGCCGCGCCATTTGCGCAGTCGATCACTACTTTCATGCCCTCATATGAGACATCCACCGTATTCTTGAGGAATTTTATATATTGCTCCTGAGCATCTTCCATTGTAATTCTTCTTCCTAATTTCTCGCCCCATACTTTTTCTGGTATCTGGATATCTTGAATCACCATATTTTCTATTTCATCTTCAACGGCATCCTCCAGCTTCGATCCCTTTTTACTGAAAAATTTGATGCCATTGTACTCATAAGAGTTATGGGATGCTGAAATTACAATTCCTGCATCTCCATGATAATGTTTAATTAGGTAGGCAGCGGCCGGTGTAGGCATCACACCTATGTATAAAACATCTGCACCCATGGATAAAATGCCCGCAGACAATGCAGATTCTAACATATCTCCAGATATTCTTGTATCTTTTGCAATGACAATTGTAGGCTTTTTATGGCTTTTCTTTGCAAGAACATAAGCACCTACTTTTCCTAATCTAAAAGCTAATTCCGGAGTGAGCTCTGTATTTGCAACTCCTCTTACCCCATCCGTTCCAAAAAGTCTTCCCATTTCTTATATCCTCCATATAATTTCAATTATGTAAACATTTCTACAAAATTTCCTAAAACCCTTTTATAATAGTTTAACTTACTTTGGTAAAATTAAGTACTCAAATTCTTTGCTTTGTGAAAAAAAATCGACACATCGCAACGTGTCGATTTTTTATATAATATTTCTGCTTCTTATTTACAGACCATCGTCATTTGTTCCTTCTCGTCTTCGTCCCAAAGTCTATCTGCTGTTTCTTTCCATTTACTGGAGGGTTCGAGACATTTTGTTGTTAAGTCTCCCACCGATTCCTTATCTAATGGTTGGGTGGATTTTGCATCTGACCTATTAACCATCTCTCTCAGTTTTTCTGGATTATCCAAAAGTGGACATGGCCTTAAATAATTATCATTAAAGGGCTGTCCTTTCTGATATTCTTTAAACAAATCACATTGAAGCGCTTCTAAGAGACTTACCTCTTTGATATTAACATTGGAATAATGTATAAAGGCACATGGTTCAACATCTCCATTGGCATTAATATGAAAATAATTTCTTCCACCGGCAACGCATCCTTTAACATATTCCCCATCGTTCCAGAAATCCAGTACAAACATGGGTCTTGTCCTTCTGGATTCTCTTACGGTATGAAACATCTTTTCTCTTTCTTCCGGAGAACATATGAGCTCTAAAACTGCATCTTTTCCCAAAGGCATATATGTAAAATACCATCCATATAGGCATCCTTTTTCCATGGTCATGTCAAGATAGGCTTCAGATGAGACAGCCTCAATATTCTTTGAATGATAACAGGTAGAAAAACCAAACAACGTCCCTTTTCTTTTCAGGATCTCCATGGCTTTAAGGATATAATCAAAGGAGCCATCTCCTCTTCTTAGGTCCGTCTCTTCCTCAAACCCTTCAACACTTAGGGCTAAGGTGAAATTACCTACTCGAGCAAGTTCATCAGCAAAATGTTCATCAACCAAAGAACCATTGGTAAAGGCCAGAAAAATGCACTCATCATGCTTTTCAGCTAATTTTATGAGGTCATCTTTTCGCACCAGTGGTTCTCCCCCTGAATAAAGGTAAGCATAGATTCCCAATTCTTTGCCTTCCGAAATAATCTTATCAAGGGTTTCATAAGACAAAGAATCTGTTTTGTTATATTCAGCAGCCCAGCAACCTTTACATTTTAAATTACATGCTGAAGTTGGATCAATAAGAATCGCCCACGGTATTTTACAATTGTATTTTTTTTCATTTTCAAAAGCTTTTGATCTCCCGATAAAATAGGATTGTACTAAAAAATTGGTTAGCAGTTTCTCTCTGCATTTTGGATTAACTTCCGTAAAGATTCTGTTGATAAACTTTGCAGGCACACTATCAGAATCTTTCATATTTTTCTTTACCCATGCTATTGCTTTTTTATGATCGTCTAGTGTGGCAAATTTCTCCACCCACTGCATGAGTTTTGTTAAGTTCTCTTGAGTGTCTCTTTCGATATATTTCAATCCTTCTTTAACCGCAATCTTTGTTATCTTGCTTTTAAAAGTTTCCATAACGAGCATCTCCCTTTAACTAATAAGCTTTCATCCTAATCTTATCATATGAGAAATCTGTCTCTTTTAGAACTTTTGAAAACTAGACCCTTTTTTATTCTACCTTTGAAATTCTGACGTCAACCGTTTCTTCTTCCATTTTAACTGTTTTTATTTCTTTGTCAGAAAGCCAAGTGACCCTAACTGAATGTTCTCCCTCCTCTAAATTATTTAGGTCGATAGAAATCGTTATATCTTCTTTTGAAAGAGTTTCAATAACACTTTCAATATCTTCAGCAGTCAGTTTAATGGAATTTGTGCCCAAAATCTCAACACTATATCCTTCTGTTAACCCTTGAATCTGTATCTCTTCAGGACTATAAAAGGATACTTTGTTCTTAATCGCTTCTACAGTTGCCCTTACTCTTGGCGGGTTATTAGGATTTACCAATTTTACATTTTCTGGCAAATTTATATCCAGGGGAATCTCGCTTGTAACAGCAATACCTTCAAAGGATATTTGTTGTGCATCAAGACGTTTGATAGGTTCTAAATCCTCATCTCGACCCATTATATCCACTCTTGAAGGAATCTGTATCACTGATACAATCTCAAACCCTTCAGCCGCAACTCCAACGGTATTTACATTAACAGGCACGCTCTTTACACGAAAGATTGGTACATTAACACTGACATATTTCTCTTCTGACTGCACACCTAACACCTCTTTACCTTCACTATCAACCATTACAAAGGTAAATTTCTGATGAATATCTTGATCTGTGCTATTTAAGTCAACAGTAGCCACCACATTTTCTACAGATTTTACGTAAGTCTCCGGTCCTGACACCATAATCTCAGGCTGATCAATAACAGGTGTCCCATGAATATATCCTTGGGCAGCTGACCCTGTATATTGAATCTGAACTGGCTTGGATCTTCGCACGACTTCATCCAAGGTAACTTTAATTTGTATAGGGTTAATGGACTCCACTTCTAAATTTGAAGGAAGATTTATTTCAACAGGGATACTACTTTCTCCTTTTCCGAAACCTCTTATATCTGCAATGGCATTAATATCTTGGGAAGTAATATTCACAACGTCACTTCTTCTGCCTTTTACCTTGATATTTACAGCATAATAATCTTGTCCCATTACCACAAGACCCGCCTGTTCTAATTTCTCAATATTAACCAGTTTCACTTCAATATTCTTTATTTCAGATAGAATTTCAGGGTTTACTTCTCCAATGACATACATCCACAAGACAATTGCGATGATAATGGAAGCAATTTTAGTCATCCCACTGGCACCCTTTTTATCATTAGAGCTTCTATTTTTTTTCTTGAAAACATTATTGAATACATCACTAATAAAATTTTTCATGTGTCATGCCTCCATATTTTCTTAATCAAAGGCATTAAAGAATTCTTTTCCTTTATTTCACGGAGATATATATTTAAAAGGATTCTTTCAACGGATTTGATATCCAAAAACCTTGATAATTTGCCATCAATACAAATAGAAATAGCTCCTGTTTCTTCTGATACAATCAATGCAACCCCATCGGAATTCTCTGTGATGCCTATACCAGCTCTATGCCTTGTTCCTAATTCCTTGCTCAGATTTTTATTCTGTGACAATGGAAGCACACATCCTGCAGCAAAAATAACTTTTCCTCTTATAATAACTGCCCCATCGTGGAGTGGTGCATTCACATTAAATATATTGATTAATAATTCTTCAGATATTTCCGCATTTAATTTCGTTCCTGTTTCAATAATTTCACCAATGCCTGTTTCTCTTTCAATGATTATAAGGGCTCCAATATTATGTTTGGTAAAATAAGTGACTGCTTTTATGATTTCAGATGTAATTTCTTCTGCAACGTCCTTATTAATTTCTGTAAAAGATTTGGATAAAAATTTGCCTCTTCCTAAATATTCCAAGGCTCTTCTCATTTCCGGCTGAAACACAATAATCAATGCAATCATTCCCAAAGTTATGGTGTTTTGCAAAACCCAATGAATGGTATATAAACCAAGCCATTGGCTTAGTTTCGTGACAATTAAAATAAAGACCAGTCCTTTAACAAGCTGTTCTGCACGTGTTTCCTGTATAAACTTAAGTATTTTGTATAATACAAACGCAACTACTGCGATATCAATAAAATCAATAATTCTGATTTGTGAAAAGACACTTAGAAAAGCCTCCACAAAAAACACCTCTCTCTAACTTTGCCATTATATTAATTCTAAACAACATTCATACCAGTTTCAATCGTTTCGCAGAGAAAAAATATATTTTTTTAATAAATTCGATAATATTTTGTAATAATCCTTCTTTAATGTGAAAAAATAATTAATACTGAGCCAAAAATAGTCTTAATGGAAAAATTGTCTAAGGGGAGGTACTGGCTTTGACATATGAAGAAATTATGAAAAATCACGTTTCATCCAATAATTCTAAAATAGTCCTTATTATCATGGATGGTATAGGAGATATTCCTCATCCTGACTTTAAAAACAAAACGCCATTGGAATATGCAGCAACACCCAATTTGGATTTATTAACAAAAAGTTCTATGTTGGGAAGAATCTCTCCCATTTTACCAGGGATTACACCGGGAAGTGGTCCAGCTCATCTTGCTATTTTTGGTTATGACCCCTTGGAGCAACAAATTGGAAGAGGTGTTTTAGAAGCATTGGGATTAGGCATTCAGCTTAAATCTAATGATATCGCTGCAAGATCCAATTTTGCCTCCATTGATAAAAAGGGCATTATAACAGATAGAAGAGCCGGGAGAATTGCTGATGATAAAGCAGATGCTTTATGCGAGCTCATCAGCTCAATCAGTGAAATTGATGGTATAAAAATCAAAATCAAACCTGGAAAAGAGCATCGTTTCGTAACGGTATTTTCTTCAGAAAACAAAGAACTTGGATCCCTCATCTCAGATACAGATCCGCAACACGATGGATTCCCTATTCAAAAGGCTATTGGAAAGAATGAAAGCTCACAATATCTTGCCAATGCAATCAATATATTTACAGAAAAAAGCTTAGAGATACTAAAAAATCAATATCCTGCAAATGCGATTTTAATGAGAGGGCTATCCTCAAGGCCTCGTATTTTATCAATGAGAGATAAGTACAAATTAGAAGCTGCTGCCATAGCGGCCTATCCTATGTACCGTGGCATCGCATCCCTATTAGGGTTTTCCATATTGCCTGCTGGTGAGTCCATAGAAGAATTGTTTGAAATATATCATAAAAACTCTAATAAATATGATTATTTCTATATTCACATAAAAGGAACTGATAAGGCTGGCGAAGATGGCGACTTCTTGGGTAAAGCAAGATGTATCGAAAGAGTTGACAAAGCCCTGCCCATTCTTTTAAAAGAGCTCCCCGATGTCCTATGTATTACCGGCGACCATTCCAGTCCAGCCCTCATGCATTCTCACAGTTGGCATCCCGTCCCAGTCCTCATTCACAGCAAATATTGCGGAATTGATGCCTCTCAACGATTTACAGAGTTAGAAAGCATCACGGGCGGATTAGGTGATTTTGAAAGCAAATATCTCACAGGACTCCTTCTCGCCAACGCAGGTCGATTGCAGAAGTTTGGGGCATGATAAAACTGGAAGTTTTATCAAATGAATAGTGAACAATGAACAATGAAGGTCAAGAATTTTGAGTAATCAAAATTCTTTTCTTTA
Organism: Clostridia bacterium; assembly: GCA_016278615.1. Taxonomy (GTDB): domain Bacteria; phylum Bacillota; class Clostridia; order Peptostreptococcales; family JAAYPU01; genus Soudan-22. The sequence continues at coordinate 20,577 of JADQBM010000050.1, forward strand.
ACTAAAAGAAGATTCTTCGCCGAAGCGAAGAATCCACCTTAATTATTCATTATTCATTCTTAATTCTTAATTGTCTTTTCTAATACGTTGGTTCAATTAAGCCATACTGACCTTGTTTTCTCTTATAAACAACATTGAGTTCATCTGTATTGGCATTGGTAAAAACAAAGAAATTATGTCCCAATAGTTCCATTTGTAATACTGCCTCTTCCGCATTCATTGGCTTCACGTCAAATCGTTTGGTTTTAACAATCTCTATTTCTTCATCTGTTTCTTCATAATCTGGTACTTGCTCAAACCGTATGGTTTCATGAATCTTATTCTTTCTCTCAAGCTTTGTTTTGTATTTTGTGATTTGCATTGCAAGCTTATCAACAACGCGATCAAGAGAAGTGTACATATCATGAGTTACTTCTTCTGCTCGGATATTAATTCCATCTACTGTTAGCATACTTTCAATAATTTGACGATTTTTCTTTACTTCAAGGGCAACATTGATCTCCATTTCATTTTTGAAATATTTTTCAAATCTTGCAAATTTTGATTCTATTGCATTCTTTAAAGCATCTGTAACCGTAAAATTTTTACCTGTGATACATATTTTCATATACTTCAACCCCTTTCAGTAATATATATATAGTTATTCTTTATGTATCATATTTTTCCTTCTAATTCAAATTTTAAATAATGGAAAAATATTCATTATTTCGACAGATTTATTTATTTTTTCCCCATAAGTCTCGACAAAATCTGTGTATTTATAAGCCTTTTGAAATCTGTGGATAATGTGTATAACTCTGTTGATAATTGATTTTTGGCTGTTTGTTAGTGTGGATAAAAAAGAATGTAAGCCGGCCGAATAAATATACAATACATTATCTTAACATTTTAACTGTTCGTTCAAATTTAAAGGATTCAGCCTTGAATAAATATTCATTAAAAACTATTAAATTATAATAATAAATACGATTTTGTCTCCCAAACAAAAGAATGTGGATAATTGTAAAAACCTAAAATTAAGTCTTTTTTCCTTAGTTTTCTCTTTGATTGGGTTCTTTTTTTTGTCGAAAGTTACACAATTCAGCTGACCTGGTCTTTGACCCCACACTCGCCTGCTGGGAGGTTTGCTCCAGGGTTACTGTCACTACTACCCCTCTCAGAAATTCTGGCAGGTCTTACATCTAAGCCGCACCGTGCTCGTTAACCAAGGCTTTTGCTCAGGTAACTTACGTGGATTCTTTTGCCTGCGACTGGCATGAACTTTCAACCACAGACCTGAATCATGTAACAAGCTTTTATAATATATAATAATCATTTTATTGTCAAGACCTTTCATTTATTCATTTTTCCCTATGGCATAAGTAATTATGTATACATTTTCGGCACCTTGGTCAACTAACGCTTTGCTACATGCATCGGCTGTATTTCCAGTTGTATAAACATCATCAACTAATAGGATATTATTACCTATTAATACCCCACTTTGATTCACTTCAAAAGCACCTTGAAGATTTTTTTTTCTATCTTTAAGGTGCAACTTGTTTTGAGGAAGTGTATATTGGATACGTTTTAATACATTTGCTTTTAGTGGCAACCCTGTCAAGTGAGATAGATGTTTGGCTACAAGAAAAGATTGGTTATATCCTCTTTCTTTTTCTTTGAGCGGATGCAAAGGAACCGGTACAATACAGTCTATTGTCATATCCATTTTTTTTAATTTATCGCTCATCATTTCAGCAATATTTTTACCATAATACCCTTTGCCATAATACTTGAAATCTATGATTATCTTACGTTCTATTTCTCCATACTCCACACAAGAAAAGCCCCTCGTAAAGTAATGGCTGGTCTGGGTACAGTCTCTACACTTATCCGAAAAGTACCAGGGCTCCAGAATTTTTCCACACCGACTGCAACTATGATCGCCTACCCATGTTATTTTTTGCCTGCAACTCTCACAAAGGGAATAAGGTTCATTAAATATAGGATTTTTGCATGAAATACAATAGATATCTGATGGAAAGATCAGATCAAAAAATGCTTCCTTTAACTCAAAAACTAATTTAGAAAAAAACCTCTCCTCCATAATACCCCCCACAGTTCAATGAATAATTAAGAATGAAGAATGAAGAATTATGGAGGAAATTTGCCATAGGCAAATTTCATAGAGTAATGCAAGAGGACCGTAAGAGGAATTGAGATTTTGCCTTAAGCAAAATCTTTCCTTAATTCTTGAAGCCCTAACTCAGAATCTCTGATTCTGCCGTAGGTCTCATACAAGTGGAACTTTCTAATCTATGATTAGTTAAAGTTGCCATTCGC
>JADQBM010000062.1 GCA_016278615.1 Clostridia bacterium
TGTGTCTCTCCATATTTCTTCAGCTGTGGTTTGCCTGTGAATTTCTGGATTAGCTGGATTATTGAACTGTTGAGGAATAAAGGAACCCGTTGTCTCTTGAGCAATCTCTTCTGCTTTTTTTATAGCTCCTGGCATGCCTTCATTTCCAGGTGTTAAAATCAGTTCAGCCCCTAATGCTTTTAATAGGCTCCTTCGTTCAGTGCTCATGGTATCTGGCATTGTAAGAATTAACTTATAACCCTTGGCTGCAGCAACAAATGCCAATGCAATTCCTGTATTACCACTGGTAGGTTCTATAATTACGGAATCTTTATTAAGGATTCCTTTATCTTCCGCATCTTTGATCATTGCATAACCAATTCTGTCCTTGACACTTCCTGCAGGATTAAAGTATTCAAGCTTTCCTATAATCTTTGCGCCCACTTCATTAGACTTATTGTAATTCGTCAACTCAAGCAAAGGTGTATTCCCAATTAGCTCCGTTAAATTCTTTGCGATTTTTTTCATTTTATTACCTTCATTTTTATTTCATAGTAATCTTATATGTTTAATATATTATAATTGTAATAACATGTCAATACCCCACATGAAAATATTTACTCAAAAATCTACTATGGGTTTTTTAAATTACTACTCATCGTCAAGGAATAATGCTCTATTGAAGTCCTCTATCAAATCATCCACATCCTCAAGCCCAGCAGAAATCCGAATAAGATTATCCGTGATTCCCAACCGCTCTCTATCATCTTTTGGCATAGCAGCATGGGACATTCGAACTGGATAAGACACGATTGTCTCAACACCCCCAAGGCTCACGGCCACAGCAGAAAGATGAACATTACTCATAAAATTACGGGCTATTTTTTCATCAACTGTCTTAAAAGAAAGAACGGCGCCTGCCCCTGTAGCCTGTGAAAAATGAATTTCTCTGCCAACATGGTCTTTTAAACCAGGGTAATATACCTTTTCCACCCTCTCGTGTTCATTTAGCCATTCTGCCAATTTTTGAGCATTTTGTTGTTGATAATCCATACGAACCTTAAGGGTTTTTAATCCTCTCATTAAAAGCCAACAATCCTGGGGACCTAAAATCGCACCAAAACTATTTTGCACTTGATAGATTTTTTTTGCTAATAATTCTCCTTTTACTACTGCAAGGCCCCCAACAACATCACTGTGTCCTCCAATAAATTTAGTTGCACTATGTATGATGATGTCCGCACCCAACTCCATAGGTCTTTGTAAGTAGGGGGACATAAAGGTATTATCAATAATAACCAATAAATCATGCGCCTTTGCTATTTTTATACCCTCTTTTAAATTCGTAATTCTTAAAAGAGGATTTGAAGGTGTTTCAAGAAAAATAGCCTTTGTATTATATCGTATGCTTTCTTCAATTTTTCTCAGATTGGTTGCATCCAAAAAAGTAACCTCGACGTTAAATCTACTAAAAAAGTCAGTTCCTATTCGATAAGTCCCTCCATACACATCTTCACAAACAATTAAATGATCTCCCGCTGAGAAAATAGAGAACACTGAAGATGTAGCTGCCATACCTGATGAAAAAGCAAAGCCTTTATCCCCATTTTCAAGCTTTGTGATGGTATCCTCAAGGGCTTTTCTAGTGGGATTACCTGATCTTGAATAATCGAACTCTTGTTGAATGTCCATATTTTTTTGATGGTATGTAGATGCCTGATAAATAGGAATGCTTAAAGCGCCTGTATGTTCATCTATCTCATTCCCGTTATGAATTAATTTGGACCCAAATTTCATTTTATCACTCCAATGCCTGTTTTAAATCGTTTATGATGTCATCAACATTTTCGATGCCCACCGAAAGTCTTAACAACCTGTCGTTTACACCTAAGCGTTCTCTTATTAATTTTGGTATGTCTGAATGTGTCTGAGTCATAGGGTGCGTAATCAAGCTTTCAACTCCACCAAGACTCTCTGCAAAAATAATCATTCTTACTTTTCTAAGAACCTGTTGGGCAATCTCAGTATTTTCTACAGTAAAAGATATCATTGCACCGAAACCCGTTGCCTGCTTTCTTGATATTTCAAAAGCTTCATGCTCGGGAAGTCCTATATAATATACTTTATTGATTTTGCTATGGCCTTTTAACCATTTTGCAACCTTTAATGCATTTTCTTCTTGTTTTTTCAGTCGTACACCCAGGGTCTTAATTCCCCGTAGCAGTAGCCAACTGTCGAAAGGCGCCAATACTGCACCCTCCGACTTTTGTATGAGTTTAAGCCTGTGAGAAAGGGTCTCATTATTGACAACAATAAAGCCGGCAAGTGTATCGTTATGTCCCCCCAGATACTTTGTGCCACTGTGAACAACAATATCAGCACCAAGCTCCAAAGGTCTCTGGTAATAAGGGGTTAAAAATGTATTGTCTACTATCATTAATGCTTGTTGGGATTGGGCAATTTCTGCTATTGCTGAAATATCTGAAACTTTCATAGTAGGGTTGGATGGTGTCTCAATAAATACTGCAGCTGTGTTCTTTTTAAACGACTTCTCTACTTCATAAGTTTTACTTGTATCAATATAGCTGAATTCTATCCCATACCTACTATAAATCTCTTCAAATATTCTATAAGTCCCTCCATATAAATCATCAGATACTATGATATGTTGATTAGGGGAAAATAAAGTAAGTACAGTGGAGATAGCTGCCATACCAGTTGAAAAAGAAAATCCAAACTTACCGTTTTCCAAATTTGCAATGGTGTTTTCCAATTCCTCCCTGGTGGGGTTTTGTTGACGTGAATAATCATAGCCAGAGTCTTGGCTTAAATGTCTAAATGTTGCACTTTGATAAATTGGAAAACTGATTGCACCTGTATAGGGATCATAATATTTACCTCCATGAACAACTTTTGTTTCAATATCTAATTTATCATCTCGGTTAGAATTATCATTCATCTTTCTATTTTTCTCCTATCTTGTTGCTCTCCCCCGCTAAATTATAGCCCTCTTTTTGTAATCAATTTTTTTTTGCATTAGATTTCTTGTTTAGCTCGCAACAATCTAAAGTTTCATTGCCGAAATTCTTTTCACTTTCTTTAGCCAGTTTTTCAAAGAAATGGCTGACTGATTTCTTAAATTTATCCCATGATTTCATTTTTCTCACCTCCAGTTTAAGTTTAAGTTTGAGTGTAAGTGTAAGTTTAAGTTTAAGTGTAAGTTTGAGTTAAAGTGTGAGTAATAAAAGGTTTAAGTCTGAGTTTAAGTGTAAGTTCAAGCTGTAGGGATGGGTCTCCGTGCCCATCCGCACCATACAAAGTATGAATTCCAGTAGTAGCCATAGTCTCTGGGGCCATGGCATTTTAAGGATTCAAAGACTTTTTTTTATAACTCGATATCTTTTGTCTTACACTTTATGGTGTATTCTACCAATTCTTTAACAGTTGGGTTTTTCCCACACAAAGGGCAATACTCATTTTTCTGCAGTTCAAACTGGTCAAACTCGGTGGATAGTGCATCAAAAGTTAGAATCCTTCCGGAAATAGTCTCTCCAAGACCCGTAACCACTTTAATGGCTTCTAAAGCTTCAATGGAACCTATGATTCCTGTAACCATTCCTAAAATACCTGTATCACTGCATGATGGCATAACACCATCCTCAGGTGGCATTGGATATAAGCATCTGTAACATGGTGTTTTATCTGGAATAATAGTCATTATAATCCCATCATAGCCTGCTGCAGCACCTTCGATAATAGGCTTTTTTAAATAATAACAGCAATCACTTAATAAGTAACGCGTTGAAAAATTATCGGTAGCATCTATTACAACATCGTATCCTTCAACAATTTCCTCTACAGTATCTATACAGATTCTCTCAGAATGCCTATGAATCTTTATATCCGGGTTAAGCTTTATCATTTTGTCTGAAGCGGATTGAACCTTTTTTCTACCAATGTCCTCAGTAAAATGAAGTGTCTGTCTGTTAAGATTTGAAAGAGCCACTGTATCAAAATCTGCTATACCTATGGTCCCAACGCCAGCCGCTGCCAAATAGAGCAAAGCAGGTGAGCCCAATCCTCCTGCGCCCGCTACAAGTATTTTAGCTTCCTTTAACTTCTTTTGTGCTTTATGACCGAAACCCTCTAATACAATTTGGCGTGAGTACCTCAGCAATACTTCATCCATTATCTTCACCCCCCTAAGTAAAATCATCAAAGCATTGGATTATTTTGCATTATATAATGGGGAAAGCTGTCTTAGTCTCTCAATGATTGTTTGCAGGTTTTCCACCAGATAGTCCATCTCATCCTGGGTGTTTTCAATCCCCAATGAAAACCTTACAGAGCCGTGAGCCATTTCATGAGAAAGCCCCATTGCTAAAAGAACATGAGAAGGATCAAGAGACCCTGAAGCACACGCGGATCCACTTGAAGCTGCTATCCCAAGTCTATCCAGCATCAACAGAATGGATTCTCCTTCTACAAATTGGAAAGAAAAATTTATATTTCCTGGAAGCCTTTTCTCCCAATGACCATTCAACCTTACATAAGGAATGCCCTCAATAATCTTTTTTATCGTATTATCTCTAAGGCTCGTAAGTGTTTCTATATTTTTATCCATATCCCCGACAGCAATTTCCAAGGCCTTTCCCATACCTACGATACCCGGAATATTCTCTGTACCCCCTCGTCTTTTTCTTTCTTGGGCACCTCCATGGATAAAGGGAGAAATCTTCAAACCTTTACGTATATAAAGAGCGCCTACACCTTTAGGCCCATAAAACTTATGCGCGGATATGCTCATCATGTCTATATTTAGTTTATTTACATCAATAGAAAGACTTCCTATTGCCTGTACAGCATCTGTATGAAAACAAATTTCTTTTTCATGTGCGATTCTACCAATTTCATCAATAGGCTGCAGAGTTCCAATTTCGTTATTTGCAAACATAATGGATATGAGGATGGTGTCCTCTCGGATGGCCATTTTAAGCTCATCCAAAGAAATCATTCCATACTGGTCCACAGGAAGATACGTAACATCAAACCCCTCCTTTTCCAAGTACTGACAGACATGCAAAACTGCATGATGTTCTATGACGGATGTAATAATATGCCTTCCTTTATTTTTCAAAGCAGTGGCAGCTCCTTTTATTGCCCAGTTATCTGCCTCAGAGCCACTACCGGTAAAATAGATTTCTCTTTCAGAACATCCAATTGCTTTTGCGATTCTCTCTCTTGAGATCTCTACAGCTTTTTTTGATTCCCTTCCAAGCATATGAATGGAAGATGCATTTCCATAAGCTTTCTCAAAAAATGGCATCATTTCATCAAAGACTTCTTTGTTCAGGGGAGTAGTAGCTGCATGATCTAAATAAATAATCTTTATAGGCATTTATATCACCTTCTTCATCGTTATTACCAAACACACTTCCCACTAAAAGAAATATGATGTCCTACTGATAGGTCTAGGGTGAATCCACTATTTATAATTCTTCCTTCAATACAATATCTACATTTATTGGCCGCATCTCCAATACATATTTTACCGTCATAAAGCAAATAGTTTTCTCGTTGTTCAACAGGTGTGAGGTTTGGCATCACAACATTTGCTCCTGCAAGCAACCCTTTTTCCCTTCCCTTAGAATCTATTGAACCTAAAGCAGTTGTAGCAGGAATAAGAGCACCTGGCAAAAACAGCCTTACAAGGGCAATCATCATCATGGTTGTTTTTACATCCCCACCTTTTGAATGAGCAAAAGGTGTATCTGAATGAGGAATAAAAGGTCCAATTCCAACCATATGTGGTTTAAGCTCATTCAAAAAGAGTATATCCTTTAAATAATCTTCATGGTTCTGACCTGGAAGTCCAACCATAAAGCCAGCCCCAACCTGAAATCCGATTTCTTTTAAGCTCCATAGACATTGCATTCTTTTTTCAAAACTCATTTTAGGATGAATTTGTTTATAAAGCCTTTCAGAAGCTGTTTCATGCCTCAGCAAATACCTGTCCGCACCTGCATTAAAATAACTTTCATATGACTTATATGATTTTTCTCCAATAGAAAGGGTTATGGCACATTCAGGCATCTCTTGTTTAATTGCTTTTATCAGATAAATGATCCTCTCGTCTGTTAAGAGGGGGTCCTCTCCCCCTTGCAGAACAAATGTTTTATATCCTAAAAGATTCCCTTCCCTGCAAGCATTGAGAATTTGTTCATCACTTAGTCTATACCTATTAACCTTTTTATTGGAACATCTGATTCCACAATAAATACAGTCCCTTGTGCAGTAATTTGTAAATTCAATCAAGCCTCTCACAAAAACGCTGTCACCATAATACTTTAAACTGGTTTCATGGGATCTATTTATCAATTGTTGAAAACTCTCATGATCCATATTGTTCAATACAAACAATAGTTCATCTGTTTCAAGGCAATTGGTCTCATATAATTTTTCGATTAATTCACATGTATTCATACTTTTCTCCAAAATCATTATTCGTTTAGCTTTTCCTTTTTCATATTTCTACTTTCTCAATTATCCCACCGCCAAGTACGACTTCTCCTCTATATAAAACCACTATTTGTCCCGGTGCAATATCTCGTTGGGGTCTATCAAATATCACCTTTGCCCGAGATTCTTTCATAGGTATAACCGTTGCATCATGTTCAGCTACTGAATACCTTATTTTAGCTTTTGCTTTAAATTCAGTAGGAGGCACTTCATAAGTAATATAATTCATGTCAGATACAATAAAACTTTTTCGATACCTTTCTTCAGAGCTACCCAAAACAACTGTATTGTTCTCAACATTCTTATCTATGACATATAGGGGTTCACCATGTGCAATTCCAAGGCCTTTTCTTTGCCCAATGGTGTAATTAATTATGCCCTTGTGTTTGCCCATCACTTTTCCCCTTTTCAAGAAGTCACCAACTTTTCTTTCGTCTTCAGAATATTTTTCAATAAAATCTGAATACCTTCCATCCTCTACAAAGCATATATCTTGACTATCTGGTTTTTCAGATACCCTAAATCCTTTAGACCCTGCTATTTTTCTAACTTCGGTTTTAGTAAGCCCACCTAATGGAAATAGGATCTTCTTTAGCTGGTCTTGTTTTAGCATATAAAGCACATAACTCTGATCTTTCTTACTGTCAACGCCCTTCTTTAATAAGTACCTACCGGTAGTATCATCAAGCTCGACCCTTGCATAATGTCCTGTAGCAATATAATCCATTCCTAAGACCTGTGCTTTTTCATACATAGCTTGGAATTTAACAAAACGGTTACATTCAATGCACGGATTTGGTGTATTCCCTTCTTTATAGGAATCAATAAAATGATGAATCACTTTTTCTTCAAAAAGCTTTTTCATGTTTAAAACATAAAAAGGAATATTGAGTTTAAAGGCAGTTGCTCTGGCATCCTCAACATCTTCTAAAGAACAACAGCTTTTTGTAGTTTTTGGTTCATCATTACTTAAACCATCCCAGAGCTTTAAAGTAGTCCCTACAACCTCATAACCTTGATCTTTTAATAAAGCGGCAGCTACTGCGCTGTCTACGCCGCCGCTCATTCCTACAAGAACTTTTTTCATGTATTACCCTCCAAGAACTCTCTTATCCTACTGACTTTGTTAAAGCCTTATTTAAATCATGAATCAAATCATCTGCATCTTCGATTCCTATTGACAATCTGATTTGATCAGGAGTAACACCAGCAGCCTTTTGTTCTTTTTCCGAAAGCTGCGAGTGTGTGGTGCTTGCCGGATGAATCACAAGAGATTTTGCATCGGCTACATTGGCTAAAAGAGAAAAAATTTCTAAGTTATTAATAAATCTCTTTCCTACCGCAGCTCCTCCTTTGATACCAAAAGTGAAAATAGAGCCAGCACCCTTCGGAAGATATTTTTGCGCTAAATCATAATACTTATTCCCTTTTAGGCTTGGATAATTTACCCAGTCTACAAAAGGATGGCCTTGAAGAAACTCTACAATCTTCTTTGTATTGGAGACATGCCTTTCTACTCTCAAGGAAAGGGTTTCAAGACCTTGAAGGAACAAAAATGAATTAAATGGACTTACGGCTGCGCCTGTATCTCTTAAGAGCTGCACTCTTGCCTTTACTATATATGCCATGGGTCCCACAGCTTCCACATAATTTAAACCATGATAGCTGGGATCGGGTTCAGTTAAACCTTCAAATTTCCCACTGGCTTTCCAGTCAAATTTACCAGAGTCTACTATAATACCCCCTATGGATGTCCCATGTCCTCCAATGAATTTAGTGGCGGAATGAACAACGATGTCAGCACCAAATTCAATTGGTTTAATGAGATAAGGGGTCCCAAAAGTATTGTCGATAATGAGAGGTATCTTATTTTCATGAGCTATTTTAGCGACTGCTTCAATATCAATAATATTTATGCCAGGATTTCCAATGCTTTCAATGTAGACGGCTTTTGTCCTTTCATTTATAGCATCCCTAAAGTTTTCAGGATCATCAGGATTAACGAAAACTGTTTTTATTCCAAGCTTTGGAAGTGTTACAGAAAACAAATTATATGTGCCCCCATATAATGTACTTGCCGATACGATTTCATCTCCCACTTGAGCGATATTAAGAATTGAATAAGTAATAGCTGCAGAACCAGATGCAACGGCCAAGGCCCCTACACCGCCTTCTAAAGCCGCGACACGCTGTTCAAACACATCATTGGTGGGATTCATTATACGGGTATATATATTCCCGAATTCTTTTAATGCGAATAAATTCTCTGCATGTTCAGCGTTATCAAATACATAAGATGTAGTTTGGTAAATAGGAACAGCTCTTGACCCCGTGGCAGGGTCCGGTTTTTGTCCTGCATGAACTTGCAAAGTATCGAAATGTAATTTTCTTTCAGTCATTTTATTATCTCTCCTTAAATATTGAATTTTGAAACAAATTTTTTATCATAAGTTCAATAATAAATTAAACCTATATGTTTAATATGTTATAAAGGTAAAAAAATTAGATATAATACATGGGCGCATTCATGCTATTAATTTTTCTATACTCATCTACTAAATCCTCTAATGTCAAAGAATCAACAAGACAATTCATATGTGCATTCATCTTATCCCAAACATGTATTTTAAGACAGCTTTTAACACTGCCACTTGACTTGTTACTATCTTGAGCCGGCTCATCAATAATAGCCAAATCGCCTTCAAGAACCCTCAATACTGCCCCTACAGTTATTCTTTCTGGCTTTTCAACCAGCATATAACCTCCTTGTGCACCTTTAACACTCTTGACAAGACCCGATTTCCTCAAAACAGAGAAGACTTGTTCTAAATAAGTAGTTGAAATGTTTTGTCTTTCTGCAATGGAATAAAGTGGAACCTGTTCTCCTGTGGAATAAACTGCTAAATCAACCATTGCTCTTAATCCATATCTGCCTTTTGTAGATAGTTTCATATTGTATGGCCTCCATGTATATCCTATTAATTATATACGAATACTATAATTCAGATAATTTCTTTTGTCAATACACTCTGTCATTTTACTGTTTTTATTAGATCCTTAATGACTTCTCCTGCAATAATAAGTCCCACAACAGATGGCACAAAAGAAATACTTCCTGGTATCTGACGCCTTGTGGTACATTTCCTTGTCGTATTTTCTGGACAAATACAACTATTATTACAACTGGATTCTTCATTTTCAATTGGTTTAACGGGTGTTTCTTTTGAATAAACAACTTTTAATGCCTCAACACCTCTTTGGCGAAGCTCTTTTCTCATCACTTTTGCAAGAGGGCAGATTGAAGTGGAATAAATATCAGATACTTCAAACTTTGTGGGATCAAGCTTATTGCCAGCCCCCATGGAGCTGATAATAGGAACGCCTATTTCCTTTGCATTTATCACAAGCCCAATTTTTGCCGTTACTGTATCGATGGCATCTATTATATAATCATAATCATTTTTTATGAGCTCCTCTGAAAACTCTGGCATATAAAAGCGTTGATGTATTTCAACCTCTGCCCTTGGATTGATTTCTAAGATTCTCTCTTTCATCACTTCAACTTTTGCCCTGCCTACAGTATTTCTTGTTGCATGAATCTGTCTATTTATATTGGTCAGGCAAATAGAATCATCATCGATTAATACAAATCGACCAACGCCTGATCTTACAAGACCTTCCACAGCAAAAGTACCAACGCCTCCAATTCCAAAGATGGCAACTTTAGATTTTTTTAATTTTTCTAATGCATTATGACCTATTAAAAGCTCAGTTCTTGAGAATTCATGCAGCATATCATTCACCTATATAAAGTACTCTATCTCTTTCTCTTTATTGGAATCTTTAAAACATACCACCAAATCCCCTATTGTAACAGATTCCGTAATAGAATTCAGTTCATCCATTAACTTCTTCCACAACACTTTGGTTACACAGCCTTCAAATCTATCACACTGATTTTCTTTGTCCTCTATAATACAATCAACTGGTGCAAGAGGCCCTTCAAGAACATCCAATACATCCTTAACCGAAATATCTCCGGGATCTTTGGAGAGTATATACCCACCCTGAGCACCTCTAATGCTATCTACTATTTTGTCTCGCTTAAGAGCGATAAAAAGTTGCTCAAGATATTTATCTGATATCCCTTGTCTCTCCGAAATACTTTTCAGGTTAACAGGTCCTTCTGAAACGTGTATGGCAAGATCAAGGATTGCTTCAAGTCCATATCTTCCTCTTGTAGATATTTTAATTTTAATCACCTCTTATATGAACAGATATTCTATCATTCTTATGGTTTTAATAAGAATGTTATATCATAAAAAATTTAAAATATCAATAAGTGTATTTATACAACGTGTCCATTGTCAATTGACTAAGCTGTTTTATTATTACTTTGATATTTTCTTACAAAATTACCTCTACAAGTCTCGCTGCAAAAATAGTATGTCTCTCCATCAAGTTTTTGTTTTATTGAAGTGTCTGGGTTTACATGTATGCCACATTCAGGATCAGTAACCATTTCTATCTGTTTAAACTTATCTGAATAATGCATGTTATTGGCTTCGTCATGTTCTATGTGTCCATGTTCACTGTTGTGGTGCCCACTGTGGCTATTTCCACTATGTGAATCTCCACCACCGCAGCAACCACCTCTTCTAAACATCATGAAAAACATGCCACCTACAAATAGTAAATACAAAAAGTCCATACCTAAAGGCCCCCTTTAATCATTATAGTTCGTTATGGTTATTCTAATTCTATCAAGTTATTATGGAGTTCCAGTGAAGAATTTTTATAATTATTATCTCATTAAACAGCTCTAAGACTCCCACCTCTATAGGTGGCGGAGATCAAGAGCTGCTAAATTCGAAATTCGTTCGTCTTGCCATCAGTGGAGAGTTTGAAACTCCCACTGATGGGGCTCACTTCATTGAATATCCGTAGCCACATATCCTGCATCTTCTATTGCTTCTTTAATTTTTTCATCTTTTACTTCATGTGCCAATTCAACCGTTGCAGAATTTCCTTCAAGGTCCACTTTTACTGACTTCACACCCTCTATGCTTTTTAGTGCTTCTTCAACATGCCTAACACAATGCCCACAAGTCATTCCTTTAACCATAATTTTTTTTGTCATAATAATCATCCTTTCTTTACTAATATTTTACTCTACTTATCATGTCAATTTAGAGGTTTAAATCCTTTAAGTCTTAAAGCATTCAGCAATACTGATATGGAACTAAAAGCCATGGCGCCTGCGGCAATAATGGGGTTGAGCCTTGGTCCTCCAAACAGAAGAAGCAAGCCTGCTGCAATGGGTATTCCTGCTGTGTTGTATGCGAATGCCCAGAAGAGATTCTGCTTGATATTTCTAATGGTTTTCTTACTTAATTGTATGGCTGTGGCCACATCCATCAAGTCACTTCTCATAAGAACAATATCTGCTGATTCAATGGCAACATCCGTTCCGGATCCAATTGCAATTCCAATGTCAGCCTGCGCTAGAGCCGGCGCGTCATTTATACCGTCGCCCACCATGGCAACTTTATTGCCTTCTTCTTGCAATTTTTTCACTTCATTTGCTTTATCTTGTGGCAACACTTCAGCCAGCACTCTATCTATACCAACTTGTCTTGCAATGGCTTCTGCAGTCCTTCTATTATCTCCAGTAATCATAGCAACCTGTATGCCCATTGCGTGGAGTTGTTCAACAGCCCTCTTGCTGTTGGGTTTCACAACATCTGCAACTGCAATAATGCCCGCCAACTTATTATTGATCGTAATAAACATGGGCGTCTTGCCTTCTTCTGCCAACCGATCAGAGGTCTCCTGAAGGGTAATCTCTATTTTTCTGTCATCCATGAATTTTTTATTGCCCAAAAGTAAGCTTCTTCCTTTTATCTTCACTTCTATACCGTGGCCAGGGATTGCTTCAAAGCTTTCAACCTCTAATAAATCTATTTTCTTTGCCTTCGATTCATTTACAATAGCCTCACCGAGGGGATGCTCCGACCCTTTTTCTGCAGAAGCCGAGAGTTGCAGCAGCTCAGTTTCTTTTACGCCCTCTGTGACAACAATGTCCGTTACTTCCGGCTTTCCTTCAGTAATGGTACCGGTTTTATCAAACACAATTGTATTTATTTTATGTGCCGTCTCAAGAGCTTCTCCCCCCTTTATCAAAACACCATATTCTGCACCTTTTCCTGTCCCTACCATAATGGCCGTGGGCGTTGCTAGCCCTAAAGCGCAAGGGCATGCTATAACCAAAACAGCAATAAAAATAGTAAGAGAGAAGATAACAGACATTCCTGAAACATACCATGCAATTCCTGCTATGACTGCAATGGCTATAACCACAGGGACAAAATATCCGGCAATAATATCTGCCATCTTGGCTATGGGTGCTTTAGATCCTTGAGCATCCTCTACAAGTTTTATAATCTGGGCAAGGGCAGTATCTTTTCCTACTTTTGTTGCTTTAAACTTTATGGTTCCATTTTTATTGATGCTTGCACCAATCACTTTGCTGCCTTTATTTTTTTCAACAGGCATGCTCTCTCCTGTAAGCATAGATTCATCAATAGAAGTTCTGCCATCTATTACTTCTCCATCCACAGGTATTTTCTCTCCCGGTTTTACCAAGAGCACATCCCCCTCTTCTATTTCTTCAATTGGAACAATCATTTCTTTACCATCATGTATAACAGTTGCCGTCTTGGGTGCAAGGCCCATTAGTTTTTTGATGGCTTCAGAAGTTTTCCCTTTTGTAACAGACTCAAGATACTTGCCTAACATAATCAGTGTTATAATAACACCGGCTGTCTCAAAATATAAATCATTTGCATATTGAGTATTCCCATTTATAATCTGGATAACAGCATAAATACCATATAAAAAGGCTGCGCTTGTGCCCATGGCAATTAGAGAATCCATATTGGGGTCACGTTTTAATAATTTACTAAATCCCACTGTATAAAATCTGTACCCTGCGATCATTACAGGAAGAACCAGAAAAAGCTGGATCAATCCAAAGTTTAACGGATGCATTTCAGGCATTATGTATTCAGGCAATGGCAGTCCTAACATATGTCCCATTGAAACGTATAAAAGTGGCACCGTGAATATCGCTGAAACCAAAAACTTAATCCATAAAGCTTTCATTTCCTTTTCTCTACGTTCTCTTTCATGGTCTATCTGTTCATCGCCCTCAATTTCCAAAGCTTTGTATCCAGCCTGATCAATTGCTGCCTTAATTTCAGACATTCTTGTATCTGATGAATCGTATACAATTTTTGCTTTTTCAGTTGCAAAGTTTACACTTACCTCTTTTACACCAGGCAATTTACCTATTGACCTTTCTACAGCTTTTGAACAGGATGCACAGGTCATTCCTGAAATAGGTATGAGGGTCTCCTTTATAGAGTCTTCTTTCTTTTCCACTACACTGTATCCTGCTTTTTTTACCACTTCCGCAATCTTTTGAGTATCCACTATAAGCTCATCAAATTCAACAGTAAGCTTTTCCGTTGCGAAATTAACATTTGCTGTATCTATGCCTTCTACCTTGCCAACGCTTTTTTCTATTGCATTTGCACAGGATGCACACGTCATCCCTGTCAAGCTTAAGGTTTCTTTTTTCATGATTTCTCCTCCCTTTAATAGTATAATTAATATTTTATTATCAATCCCGAAAATTTGTAATTTGTATTCTTTTAACCCCTTTCCTGCAGGATTGGGATAATTTTATTATATCCTACTTTTATAATTGGTCAAGTATGCTTTCGTATAATTTGAGAATTATTTCCCTCTGCACTTCCCTTTTATATAATAGAAAATCGATATTTTCTATTATATAAAAAATGATTTTGCTTTATTATCTGCAAAATCATCTTAAACTGTTTTTTCTATATAATTAAATTACCCTTAATCTTCTATATTAAACTTTAATTAAAACAATGCATCCACAAAACTCTTCGCATCAAACTCTTGAAGATCTTCCATAGATTCCCCTACCCCAATATATTTAACTGGTATATCTAATTCTTCTGCAATAGATAGAATAATTCCACCTTTTGCAGTACCATCTAATTTCGTTAAAACAATCCCTGTAACATCTGTTATTTCATTAAACTCTATTGCCTGTCTTATGGCATTTTGACCCGTTGCTGCATCCAAAACTAAAAGTATTTCCTTCTCTGCTTCAGGATACTCTCTATTTAATACTTTATAAATTTTCTCCAACTCATTCATTAAGTTCTTTTTATTATGAAGCCTTCCGGCCGTATCACATATGAGCACATCTATTTTCTTTGCTTTAGCAGATTGAATCGCATCAAAAATCACCGCAGCAGGATCCGAGCCTTCCTTATGCCCAATGACATTGATGCCCACTCTCTGCCCCCAGATTTCTAATTGCTCAATGGCCGCTGCCCTAAAAGTATCTCCAGCCGCTAAGAGAACAGTCCGTCCTTCTACTTTGCATTTGTTTGCTATTTTTGCAATAGAAGTCGTTTTTCCTACACCATTAACACCTACCACCAAAACAACCAAAGGATTTGTTTCCTTTAATTGATGTTTTTCTCCTTTATCCAAAGATTCTTGAATAATGTCTTTTAGAACGTCTTTAACCTGTAATGCATCCGATATATGTCGGTTTTTTACTTCTTGCTTAAGCTTTTCCATCAACTTCATGGTCGTATTCATGCCCACATCTGAAGTGATTAAAATCTCTTCTATTTCTTCCAAAAGTTCTTCATTCACTTTACCATATGCAGAAAAAACTTGATCAAACTTTCCTACCATTCCTTTTTTGGTTTTGGAAAGTCCCTCCTGCAATTTAGAAAATAGTGATTTATTGCTTTTTTCGTTATGATCTTTTTCTGTCACCCTTGAGCTCCTTTCTATCCCACTTTCTCTTCAAGTTTAAGAGATAAAACCTTGGATATTCCTTGTTCAGGCATTGTCACACCATATAAAATATCCGCAAATTCCATAGTCGCTTTTTGATGTGTCACTAAAACGAACTGGATCCCTTCAAACTTTTTAAGATAATTAGCAAATCTGATTATATTAGTATCATCCAGTGCAGCTTCTACTTCATCCATAATACAAAAAGGAGTGGGTTTCACTTTCAGTATAGCAAACATCAGTGCAATGGCAGTCAATGTCTTTTCTCCTCCTGAAAGCAACGAAATATTCTGAAGCTTTTTACCGGGAGGTTGGGCAATAATCTCGATTCCTGTCTCCAACAAATTGTTTTCATCGTTCATCTTGATTTCTGCCATACCACCACCAAAAAGATCCTTGTATATAGATTCAAAATGCGTGGCAACCTTTATAAAGCTTTCTTTAAAATTTACTTTTATGGTTTTATCCATATCTTCAATAATAGATTTCAAAGAATCAATAGCATCTAAAAGGTCTTTCCTTTGTACCGTTAAAAAGTCATATCTTTCCTTTACGATTTCATACTCTTTTATTGCCGAAATATTAACATCACCTAATTCTTTAAGTTTACTTCTTATTTCTTTTGCATCCTTTGCTTCTGAGGTATATTTGAAATCCGTTTTTTGAATTTCAATGGCTTGAATATATGAGATTTCGAACTCATCCCACAGCTTATCCTTTAAAGAATCTACTTGGGTTTCGCTCTTAGTTATTTTAATATCCATATCATGTTTTTTCATTTGAAGATCATGAATACTCTTATCAATTTCTTCTTTTCTCAACAAACACTCTTCCAATTGTTTTGATATGTATTCTTTAGTTTGAATATTATCTGCAATTTCTGCCTCAAGAATCATCTTTTCTTGATTTTTTTGACGGATTGTTTCTTCTGTTATCGTATAATTCTGTTCTAAAGAAGTCTTTGAAAGCTTAATTTCTTCTATAGCATTCCGCTTTTGATCCTTTTCTAAGCAAATCTCACCTATATATTTTTCAATACGTAGGATGTTTTCATTTATATTTGTTAAATCTTTTTCATAAGCAGCCAGTCTCATCTTCAAATTTGTTATTTCTTCAGATAACAAATCAGATTTTTGCTTATCTTCATCATACAATTTCATAGAATCCTGAGTCATTTTTTCTATGGAATCGACTTCACATTGTAAAGTTGCAATTTCTTTTGTCAAATGATCTGTCATTTCAATTGTTTTCATTTCTTCATTTTGTATATCTAATTTTTCTCTTTCCCATTTTTTATCTATATCAGTGAAAAGTTTAATATCATTTTCGTATCGATTTATCTCTTTTTCAAAATGAATGATGTTTGTCTGCATCTCTTTATACGACTTTTCCAACTGCTCTATTATTTCCGCCGATTCTTTTATTTCATAACGCTTTTTTTCAATTATTTCATTGGATTTGGCATAATCGGCCTTATATTTTGCTATTTTTTGAGTGAGTTTTTTTGCTTCTGCTTTTCTTACTAGAATACTGCCCGTATTCTTTTTGGGGCTCCCCCCCGTAATCGATCCACTTGAGTTAATGACATCCCCATCAATGGTTACAATTCTAATATTCTGTTTTATTTTTTTGGACATTTGAATGGCATTTTCAAGGTTGTCGACAATTACAACTCTTCCTAAAAGATATTCCATAATGTGAGAATATGCAGATTGATACTTTATACATTCCACAGCCACGCCTTTAAATCCTTGCATATTATCGAATTCTGCACTTTTGTCTTTTTTATAGGATTTGATACTTTCTACAGGCAAGAAGGTCAATCTGCCCCCATTGTTCTTTTTAAGAAAATCAATGGCATGTTTTGCATTTTCGTCGTTTTGGCAAATAACATTTTGCAAAGCACTGCCTAAAGCTGTTTCAATGGCAAGCTCATAACCTTCTGGCACTTCAACGAGATCTGCTACAACACCATGGATCCCATCATTTTTACCCATATTCTTAAGAAGTATTTTCACAGCATGATGATACCCTTCATAAGCATTCTCCATGTCCGTTAGTATACGATGACGGGTAGTGGTTTCGTTGAGATTGTTTCTTATTTTTTCTAATTCTTCTGCGAGTTTTTTTTCAATACTGATATTCTCATTATGTGTCTTAATGACCCAGCTTTGTTGATCACTTATTTCTTTTATTTTCTGGTCCTTTGATTTTTTTTCATCCAGTAGTGCCTGATATTTATTTGCAACTTCAAGATTCTGATTTTTGGTATTTTCCTGTTCTCCAAGGATTTGATTCTTGCGTTTGGTCAAGGAGTTTCTAAGTCCTTCAATACTACTAATTTCTGTTTTCTTCGCCGTTATGGTGTTATAAATCTCTATAACCTTACCTTTGTCCTTTTCGACTTTTGCTGCCTGCTCATTGAGGTTGCAATGATATTCATCGTATTGATTTGTTTTGTTTTTCTGTTCTTTCGTGACCTGTGATGAACTTAACTCAATCTCTTCTTTTCTTTTAATAAAACCATCAATGGATTTGTTTTCTGTTTCAATTTTATCATCAAGGGCTTTGATTTCTTCATAGAGCCTATTGCTATCTTTTTCATATGATGAAAATTTTTCCTCATTGATTTTTTTCTGATTTTCAGCTTCACTGATTTCTTGAATCAATGCCACACGCAATTCTTGCCTTTCTTGAATCATCTTTTCTTTTTGTTCTTTATCAGTTTTATAATCAAAAGAATCCTGATCCCGTTCTTTTTTCTCTTTAGTCAATACATCAATTTCACAATTTAGACTATCCAACTCACTTTTATAATCCTTGAGCCTATTTTCAATTATTTCTATATTCTTCAAAGTCAGATTAATTTCTATAGTCTTTATACGTTCTTTTAATAATATGTACGCTTTTGCTTTTTCACTCTCTTGTCTCAAAGGCTCAATTCTAGACTCTAACTCAAAAATGATATCATTTACCCTGAGAAGATTTTGGTTGGTGGAATCTAACTTTCTCTCCGCTTCACTTTTTTTTGATCTATATTTTACAATACCCGCAACTTCCTCAAATATTTTACGTCTCTCTTCAGGTTTGCTATTGATGATTTCCATGATTTTACCTTGTCCAATAATAGAATAACCATCCACCCCAATTCCCGTATCCATAATCAATTCTCGTATGTCTTTGAGCCGACACATATTATTATTGATATAATACTCGCTTTCGCCAGAACGATACATGCGTCTTGTAATAGACACATCTGTAAAATCTATTGGAAGAATATTTGAAGTATTGTCCAAGATCAAAGTAACTTCCGCCATTCCTCTTGATTTTCTTGTATTGGTTCCTGAGAAGATGACATCTTCCATGCGGCTTCCTCGCAAAGTTTTAGGACTTTGCTCACCTAAAACCCATTTGAGAGCGTCAGAAATATTACTTTTCCCGCTTCCATTAGGTCCTACGATACAAGTAATACCATTGTGAAATTCGATATTGACATGTTCTGCAAAGGATTTAAAGCCTTGAATCTCCATTTTTTTGAAATACAACTGAAATCACCCCATGTTCAAGATTATGGATTATAGAGTATAGATTATGGATTAATCCTTTTAACCCTGATTAGCCATCAAATATATATTATAAACCATTTACCAATTATTTTATATACAAAATTACTTTTAAAAAGGAAGATTTTGCACGCAAAATCCTCCTTCATTATTCATTATTGAAGCCCTAGCTCAAATCTTTGATTTGATGTGCAGGTCTCATACTGAAACTCTCCAATCTATGATTGGTTAAGAGTTTTTCAGTTCATTCTATTTAATCTCCGTCCTCAGAAGCGCATCTTTTGCAGCATTTTGTTCCGCTTCTTTTTTACTCCTGCCTACACCGCTTCCTTTAACACCTTCTCCAATCAAGACATCTACAAAAAATGTTTTATTATGGTCTGGTCCTTCTTCTTTAACGGTTTCATAATGAATGGTTAAATCTGTCTTAGACTGAATCACTTCCTGAAGCTTCGTTTTATAATCCAAATGAAGTTTTCCAATAATAGCTTGTTTTATTAAATCTCCCAAGCATTTCAGAATAAAGCTTTCAACTGCCTCCCATCCACCATCTAAATAGATGGCACCAAACAATGCTTCTAAAGTATCTGCTATAATGGAATGTCGAGTCCTACCTCCAGTATTTTCTTCGCCTTTACCAAGGAGAAAATATTGGCCCATGTTCAGATTGGAACCGCACTCAGCCAACGAGCTCTCGCAAACAATGCTGGCCCTCATTCTTGTGAGATCCCCTTCCTCATAACTATCAGACTTCTTATAAAGATACTCCGAAATGACAGCATCCAATATGGCATCCCCTAAAAATTCCAATCTCTCATTGTTCTCTTTAGGAGTGCCTCTCTTTTCATTGATATAAGAACTGTGGGTCAACGCTCTATTAAGCAGATTAATATCATGAAAGTTATATCCAATTTTTTTCATAAATTCATTTAATTTTTCAGTTCGATTATTCATACATTCACCTATGCTGTTAATTCTATGACCTCTATTATATCATATTAGGTAAATATTGCTATTCATATTTGGCGAAAATCAGTGACGCATTATGGCCACCAAAACCAAGAGAATTAGAAAGTGCATAATTCACTTGCATCTCCCGTCCATTATTGGGAACATAGTCCAGGTCACAATCAGGGTCTGGCGTTTTATAATTAATCGTAGGATGGACAAAACTATCCGTAATGCTTTTAATGACGGCAATGGCTTCTATGGCTCCAGCCGCACCTAATAAATGTCCTGTCATAGACTTTGTGGAGCTAATTGGAATGTTGTTGGCTTGCTCTTTAAATACAGTCTTAATAGCCAATGTCTCCAACCTGTCATTCATGGGTGTAGATGTGCCATGAGCATTAATATAGTCGATTTTATCATAGGATATTTGGGCATCTTTCAAGGCATTCTCCATCGCTCTTGCTGCACCATTACCATCTGGTGCTGGCGCTGTAATATGATAAGCGTCTGAGCTCATCCCATATCCAATGACTTCTGCATAAATTTTCGCCCCTCTTTTTATGGCGTGGTCCAGTTCCTCTAATATTAATATGCCTGCACCTTCTCCCATAACAAAGCCATTTCTCCCAATATCAAAAGGTCTGCTGGCAGTTAAGGGATCATCATTTCGAGTTGAAAGAGCTTTCATAGACGTAAAACCAGCTATGCTAAGTTCGCATATAGCCGCTTCGGTCCCACCCGCAATCATGACATCTGCATCATCTCTTTGTATAATCTTATACGCATCCCCAATTGAATTAGTTGAAGTGGCACAAGCAGTAACCACCGCTGAATTAGGACCTTTTAAGCCATGACGTATGGAGACGTATCCAGAAGCCATATTTAAAATCATAGTAGGAACAAAAAATGGACTTACTCTCCTAGGACCCTTTTCCAATAATTTTAAATACTCATTTTGGACTGTGACCATACCACCAACACCTGACCCAATAATAACACCAGATCTATTAGCATCTAACCCTTTGAAATCCAAACCGCTGTCAGAAACAGCATCCTCTGCTGCTGCTACAGCATACTGACAGAAGAAATCCATTCTTCTTGCTTCTTTTTTATCTAGATATTTTTCACTATCGAAATCTTTTAATTCTGCTGCAATTTTAACATCGTATTCTGCAGTATCAAATTTAGTAATATGACCCACTCCAGAAATGCCTTTTTTTAAACTGCTCCAGTAACTATCTACATCCAACCCAATAGGGGTAATTGCCCCCATTCCGGTTACAACAACTCTTCTGTTCATTTCATCTTCCTCCTTTATTTAAAGCATTACCATTCCGCCATCAACATGAATTACCTGACCTGTAATATAAGCCGCTTCATCAGAAGCTAAAAATCCAACAAGATTTGCAACATCCTCAGTAGATCCTAATTTTTTTAAAGGTATTTGAGTTAACAACTGTTCTCTCATGCCATCACTTAATTTGTCTGTCATGTCTGTTTGGATGTAGCCAGGTGCAACGACATTAACTGTAATGCCTCTAATCCCTAACTCTCGTGCAGTGGTTTTTGCAAAACCGATGATCCCTGCTTTTGAGGCCGCATAATTTCCCTGACCAGCATTTCCAATTACGCCCACAACTGAAGATATGTTAATAATTCTTCCTTGCCTTTTTTTCATCATGAGCCTTGACACAGCTTTTGTACAATTAAACACACTTTTTAAATTGGCCGAAATAACATCTTCCCATTCATCTTCTTTCATCTTAATTAATAAAGCATCTTTTGTAATTCCAGCATTATTCACCAAAATGTCAACACCGTTAAACTTTGCTTCCACTATTTTTATCATTTCCTCAGCTTGTGCATAGTCAGATACATCTGCTTTAACAGAGAAAGACTCTCTTCCAAAGCTCTTTATCTCCTTAACAACTTCTTCAGCAAGATTGGCATTGCTATTATAATTAACAGCTACATCCGCTCCTGATTGTGCGAGTTTAATGGCAATGGCTCTTCCAATTCCCCGTGAACCACCTGTCACAATAGCTTTCTTTCCTTCCAGTAACATAAAATCACCTACTATCTTGTATTTTATTTAGCAATACTTCCAATGAGTTTACATTTTCAACATTGTAGAAAAAAACATCTTTATTGATTTTCTTTGTAATTTTTTTAACAAAACCCGTAAGGGCTCTCCCTGGGCCTATTTCAATAAAACACTCTATGCCGTCATCTATCATTTTCATTATGCCATCTTCCCATAAAACCGAATGACTTACTTGTTTCACCAATAATTCTTTAATGTTGTCTTGAGTGTAAAAATCCGCACTTACATTGGCAATAACCGGAAAATTTATGGCATGTGTTTTGATTTTATCCAATTCTTTAGAAAGCTTCTCTCCCGCATCTTTTAACATTGAACAATGAAAGGGCGCGCTTACAGGAAGCATAACC
>JADQBM010000082.1 GCA_016278615.1 Clostridia bacterium
ATGAATTAAACTTAATCTGAATTCAAAAGGGTTGCATTTCGATTTACAATTAAGGAACAATGAATAAATGAGGTGGTTTTTTTGAAACGAGATACACTCTTTTTAAAGACAATTGTTTTTCTAATTGGAATTCCAGTTCTTGCTATATGCATATTTGGGTTACCTTTGATAGCTAATGACGCAGCAGAAAGTAGTTCGAAAATGGCTTATGTTCTATATGGAATTTTAGCAATTATGTATGTGTCAGTGATCCCATTTTTTGTTGCATTATATCAGGCATTTAAACTTTTAAACTATATTGACACGAATAAAGCTTTCTCCAAATTATCTGTAAAAGCTTTAAAGAATATAAAAAACTGTGCAACCACAATCAGTATAATGTATTTGGTTGGTCTGCCACTCTTCTACCTCGCAGGGGAGATAGATGATGCCCCAGGTGTCATATTGATTGGAATGGTCTTTATTTTTGCACCAATGGTTGTCGCAGTCTTTGCTGCTGTGCTCCAGAAGCTATTAAAAAATGCCATAGATATAAAAAATGATAATGATTTAACGATATGAGGTGAATGATATGGCAATTATAATCAATATTGATGTGATGTTGGCTAAAAGGAAAATGAGTGTAACAGAACTATCGGAGAGGGTTGGAATAACAATGGCTAACCTTTCTATATTGAAAAATGGAAAAGCAAAAGCGATTAGGCTTTCAACTTTAGAGGCAATTTGCAAAGCATTAGAATGCCAACCTGGGGATATTTTAGAATACAGAAATGATACTAGTGGATTAGTTAAATGTTGAGTGAAGCCTATTTGAATTTGTTCCTTGAAACATACAAACTATAGAAAGGGGCTTAGTCACATGTATGACATAACGATTATTGGGGCAGGGCCTGCAGGATCCACCTTGGCCAGATTGCTGTCGCCTAAATATAAGGTATTGGTTATTGAGAAACGTGATTTTAGAAATGATCCTCAAAATGGCATCAATAAATGTTGTGGTGGACTATTGGCGCCGGATGCTCAACATGCTATTGCTATGCTTGGACTGGGTATTCCCAAGGATATTTTAGTAGATCCTCAGCTTTTCACCATAAGAACGATTGACTTGGCCAATCAACTTCAACGATATTATCAAAGATTTTATTTTAATATGGACAGAGAGTTGCTTGACCGTTGGCTCTGGTCGCTTGTTCCTGATCGTGTACATGTTCATTTTAATTCAATATTTAAAACATGCAGCGAAAAAGAAGATGGATATGAAGTTACATATTCAAATAATCAGAGAACATTTAACGAAAGAACTAAGATATTAGTCGGTGCAGATGGAGCAAACTCCCTTGTCAGAAGAATCGCTTTTTCTGGAAAAGAGATGCCCCAAAAATATATTTCTATTCAGGAGTGGTATGAAGAGATAGAGCCCATGCCGTATTTCACGGCTATATTTGATGAAGAAATAACAGATTTTTATTCATGGATTATACCGAAATCAGGATATCTGCTACTGGGTTCTGCACTTGGGCTAGATGGTTATGCAAATACGAAATATGAAACACTTAAAGATAAGTTAATGAAGTACGGTTTTCAATTTGGAAAAAAAGTTAAGCGTGAAGGGGCATTTATCTATAGGACCCAGAGTAACAAACAAATCATAACAGGAAAAAGCAATCTCATATTGGTAGGGGAAGCTGCCGGTGCAATCAGTCCAAGTTCAGCAGAGGGATTCAGTTATGCTTTAAAGAGTGCTTTATATGCGTCGGAAAGCTTGAAATATGATATAAAAGGCTTTAGCAAGCGCTACGATCAGCAGATGAATAAAATAAGAAATAATATTATGATTAAAAATCTTAAATCTCATGGCATGTATGACCCATTACTTAGAAAACTGGTTATGAAGTCAGGATTAAACAGTATGCGGGTACCAGAAAGCAATGAGATTTAACAAATGACAAAATAGGGTTCAATGAATTCATATGAAGTATGCAAAAATCCTGAAAACGCTTAAAGAAGAAATCTTTGAATTTGATAATTCATAAAATAAAAAACGGCGGAAATGTGTTCCGTCGTTTTCGATGTTATGTAAACAACGCATTATTAAATAATTAATTCTATAAAGTACTTATTATCATTTTCTATTGTTTCTTTAAATTCCATTTTTTAATAGTCTTTATTATGTACGGTTTAATGGATTTCAAGTATCCCGTAGTCAATTGATATCAATTAACTATAGTCGTTTCGTGAAGTTCTGTAAGTTTGTGACAATTGATTCATCATGGAGCCTTGCTGCTATTTTATTGTAATTGAAGATGTTGATGTAACAGAAAATTTGTTATAATAGGAATAATGATATAGCAAAACCAGATGAAAGAAACAAAACATGAAAAAAATAAGATGCAAGAATGAGAGCTTTGATGGACAGGAGATATCATTATGAATAAAAAAATAAGCACATTATATTTTAGTGCCACTGGTACAACTGAGAAAGTAGTATCCGGTATTACCAGGAAAATTGCAGCAAATGGTGAGGGATTACCTGTTCAAAGTATCAATATTACTTTGCCAAAAGATAGGAAAGAGAGCATATTTTTTACTGAAAAAGATGTAGTGATTATAGGGGTTCCTGTATATGCAGGAAGAGTTCCTAATGTATTATTAAATTATATAAATTCTATTAATGTGAGTGGCGCATTAGCCATAGCAGTAGTTGTTTATGGAAACAGAAATTATGATGATGCTTTAATAGAGTTAAGGGATATCCTCGAATCAAAGGGGTTTAAAGTGATTGCAGCTGGTGCTTTTATTGGGGAGCATTCATTTTCAAAAGTACTTGCTAAGAATAGACCGGATGAAGAGGATATGGCAGTAATTTCCCAGTTTGCCAATGAGATATATAGAAAAATTTCAAAAAAGGAAATATCCAAGGCACTTACTGTTAAGGGAATAAAACCTTACAGAAGTTATTATAGACCCAAGAATAAAGAGGGCATTTCTGTGGATTTTAGGAAGGTGACGCCAAAAACAAATCACCATTGTACGGATTGCAAGCTCTGTGTTCATATTTGTCCCATGGGCTCTATCGATTTAGAAGATCCATCTAAACTCAATGGAATCTGTGTTAAATGCGGCGCCTGTATTAAAAAATGCCCTGCTCAGGCAAAGTATTATGAGGATGAAGATTACCTAAGACATAAACAGGAGTTGGAAATAGATTTTAGTGAGAGAAAAGAACCAGAATTATTTATTTAGAGTATCGTATTTTAATTTGTATCAAAATATATAGAACTAGGAGATTAGGCAAGATGCTAAAAGTAATTATTGCAGAAAAACCTTCCGTTGCAAAGAACATTGCAGAAGCAGTTCAATCGAATAATAGAAAAGAAGGCTGCTTTGAAGGCGCATCCTATATTGTTACATGGGCGTATGGTCATCTCCTTGAGTTACTGGATTCTAAGGAATATGATGAAAAAATGGCCAGTTGGAGAATGGATAATTTTCCTTTTATTCCAAAGGAGTTTTTATATAAGATAAAATCCGACTCAAAGAACAGAAGTCATACGGATGCTGGAGCAGAAAGACAGATTCATATTATAAAATCTCTGATTGAAAGAGAGGATGTGGATGGGGTTATTTCTGCTTGTGATTATGATCGAGAGGGTCAAATAATTGGCGATATCATATTGGATTATTTAAAAGTCAATAAAAATGTGGACAGGTTACTTTTAAATGAATGGACACCTGAAGAGGTTGAGGACGGATTGAAAAAGTTGGTATCCAATAAGAAAATGGAACCCCTTAGAGATGCAGGCATTTGTAGGCAGTGGGCAGATTGGATTATTGGGATTAATATGACTTCAGTTGCAACTTTGAAATATCAAAGAGGCTCAGGAAAGGCACTCAATATTGGTAGGGTTTTATTACCTACATTGAAAATCATATATGATCGGGATAAAGAGATTGAAAATTTTGTTTCAGAGACGTTTCATAAATTGGTTGCTACCTTTAAAACGGGTGATGGGATCACCTATGAAGGCGTTTACATTCAAGACGAAGTGGAAAAATTCACAGATAAGACTTCTTTGGAATCAATCATGAATGCAATAAAGGGTAAAAGTGGAACAATTATTGATAAGCAAGTAGAACAGAAAAAAGAATATCCACCCAGTCTGTTTAATTTATCAAATCTTCAAGGGTACATAACCAGTAAATATAAAGGTTGGACCTCAAATAAAGTATTAGAGGTTGCTCAAAACCTGTATGAAAAAAAGCATATTACCTACCCAAGAACTGCAAGCTCAGCATTGGAAGAGACGTTAATTTCAAAAGCTCAAAAAGTGTTAAATGTGGTTAAACGAGGGCTTCCTTATGAAGATGAAGTTGTCTTTACTGATTCCAAAAGAGTATTTGATAAGACTAAAGTTGAAAGCCATAGTGCCATAATTCCAACTTACATGGTACCCCATAAACTAAGTTCAGATGAAAAAGCTGTCTATGAAGCCATTAAAAATAGGTTTGTTATGCAGTTTATGCCTGTTGCAGAACATGAAGAAGCCAATATTTCAACAAAAATAGATGTTCGCGAGGTACCAGGCTTGTTTGTTACTAAAGGACGTATTCAGATTATAGAGGGATGGAAAAAAGTTGAGGGCATACAATCTAAAGATAAAGAATTACCAAGTGTGGCTATCAATGATGAGGTAAATCTATCCAAAGCAATCATTCAATCAAAGGGCACGCAACCCCCTAAGCGGCATACCGAAAAGACTTTACTGCGTGTTATGGAGACTTGCGGAAAGAAATACAAGGAACAAGACAGTGAAGAAATGATCGAAGCAATCTTGAGTGGGTTTAGCATTGGCACACCGGCTACCAGAGCTGAGACCATTAATAAGCTTAGAAAAGTAGGATACATTGAAACAAAGGGAAAAAACTTATTTGCAACCGATGTGGGGAAAAAATTAGTAGAGTGTTTTCCAATCAAAGAGTTATTTGACCTGGAATATACCGGTAAATTAGAAAAATCCCTATCGGACATAGGAAAAGCAAAAGTTGTAAAAGATGATTTTCTTGAGGGTATTTTTGAATTTGTAAATGAGGGGATTGAAAAGATTAAGAAAGATGCTTTTCATATCATAAATGTAGTAGAGGACAGCAATAAAGAAAAACATAAAGAAATTCTTGGCAAATGTCCAGTGTGTGGGAGTGATATCGTTGAAGGTGAAAAAGGCTACGGATGCACAAACTGGAAAGGTGGGTGTCGTTTCGTTGTATGGAAAAATGACAAGTATCTTGCCTCTCTCAAAGTGAAACCCACTAAACAAACCATGATACAATTGCTAGAAAATGGACGTGTTTACAGCAATCATTTTGTAAGCAAAAAAGGAGCAAAGTTTGGTGCTTTTTTGTCCTACAAAAAAAACCAAGAAAATGGTTATTATAGTTGGGTTATGGAGTTTGAATAGATTATATCAACAGGTATATCACTCCTAAATTCTCCTTGCTCTACGCCCTTACTGATGAAATAGTCGAATACTTTATAAACATCTCTGGCATATCTTATTACGGCATCTGTCTTTATAGCTTTTGTTATTTGAGCTTAGTATAAAGCCTTCATATTGTCATAGCCGAGAGTGTCGTTAATGGGATTTTGATATAAATGATGTAGATAGCAAAGATGCTTATTGGATATTATTGCCTGACACAAATAGACCGGTATTATTTATAGATGCTGATGGCGATGACACCTTTACTAAGCTTGGGAGTGATGATGGAATATAACACTAGTGACTCGGGGACGGTTACCATTGAATTTGAAATTGAAATTGAATCATTTTGGAAAGACAAGGATATGGTAAGTGATCATTGAGAGAATTGTCATAGATATTGAATAATCTAAGGCTATATGGCGTTAGCCACTTTTTTAGATATCTCTAAGTGCTTCCTCTACGATGGTCTTATTATCAAAAAGAGTGCATTCCCCTTGATGTTCCTTTAGTTAGCCGTGAAGTCCTCTGATCTTATCCAGTAAAGGTGAACTGAGGGCATCCTTCGGGGACATTTGTGAGAGATTCATATCAGAATAGGGAGCAAAAGGGCAAGCTTCTATTGCCCCTGAGGCATTCACATGAACAAACCCACACCCTGCGGCTAAACATCCGCCAAATTCTTTTTCATCTCCTGGAAAAGCGATAAACAGACCTTTATATTTTTTTCGTTTATATTTTTGAAACTTTAATAGCTTCCTTCGGGTCAATTGTTTTCCCAATGCTTCTTATTGTTGTAATAACAGCTATTGAATTGCCAGTTGTTTTTCATATGAAAGAATCTAAGTTAGTAGGCAAGTATTCGACTCCTTGAAATCATTTTTTTTAATAAAAATTTTAAGCATGAATGCAAATCAAAAACTTATCAGAATTTTTACAGCGAATTGAATAGCAACTTAAATTTGGGGCAACGACCAGCCCTACCTTTTATGTGTGGGTAGTATTTTAAATTAATACTACCCTTTTTGTGTGTTTCCAAATACTCAATAATAAAGTAATTTATTTATAGTTATTAAGAGGATAGATTGTTAAAAGTTTTATTTTTCCCTTGACATTGACGTTGCGTAAAGGTATATAGTTAGTTTATCAGGAGGTGGATGCATGGAATATACCATACAGAAATTAAGTCAGATAGCAGGTGCGAGTACCAGAACATTAAGATACTATGATGAAATTGGGAT
Source organism: Clostridia bacterium (assembly GCA_016278615.1). GTDB lineage: Bacteria > Bacillota > Clostridia > Peptostreptococcales > JAAYPU01 > Soudan-22. Next base: position 6,719 of record JADQBM010000082.1, read on the forward strand.
TCTAAAGCCGGCAAGAATCAATTCGTCGGGGTATCGTATTTATGGTCAAAAAGAGATTGACCGTTTACAACAAATTCTTTTTTTTAGAGAAATGGATGTGAGTTTAAAAGATATAAAAGATATCATTACGGCACCATCTTTTGATGAGGTTAAAGCGTTACAGAAACATCGTGAGAAGCTTCTTGATAAAAGCGAGCAATTAAAGTTATTAATCGCCAATGTGGATAAGACAATTGCAGCAAAAGAAAGGAGTATGGCAATGAGTGACAAAGAAAAATTCCAAGGTTTTAAGAATAAGTTGATTGAGGATAATGAAAAGAAATATGGAAAGGAAGTGCGTGAAAAATATGGCGAGGAGGCTGTTAACAAGTCAAATGAAAAGGTAAAGAATATGACACAAGAAAAATATAATGAAGCTGTCAGACTTGAAGAAGAGCTTTTTGAAACGCTTTATAAAGCCATGAAAATAGGTGATCCTGCAAGTAAGCTGGCTCAAAAATCAGCGGACTTACATGGGCAATGGTTGAGTTTCTATTGGGATAGCTATACCAAGGAGGCCCATGCTGGTGTTGCGAAGATGTATGTGGATGACCAAAGATTTACAGCGTACTATGATAAGGAACAACCGGGAACCGCAAAATTTTTAAGAGATGCAGTCCTTGTTTATACGGGAATGTAAAAAACATAAGAGTCAGGAAATATTTGTTTGTATTTCAAAAAAGCCTTCATAAAAGGCTTTTTTGCTGTTTTTGTCATGTATATATAAATAAAGTTTAAGTTGTGAAGCGATTTGTATGAATCATTTTAGAAGGAAATACTAAGAAAAGAGAAACAGAAGAACTTTAAAAAATATACAGATAGAAATTTATTGTTGAATCCTAAATAATGATGCTATTTACAAATTAATAAAAAATAAGACTCTACAGGGATATGGACTGTGGTTGGATATGATCCTATGGATAAGAAATAGTCTTGCAATGGAAAATTTGGAAAAATTTTAGGGGAACATTTCAAATACCATTTTGTCTAAGTATTAGAAACACATAAAAAAAGCAGAAAAATAGGAGAAAAATGAATTGAAAAATAAAAGAATTATTATTGGAATTGTATTAATCTTTACGTTAGCTTTACAAATAGGGTGCTCTGGAAATGGAGAAATCCCAATAAACGATGAGGAGAATGGACAGGGTAAGGAGATAATGGAGGAGTTTAATGCTTTAGTTGAAAAAGACACTGAATTAGATGAAGTCATTGGTTTTATTGGCCAAAACATATCCGCTCTTTCAAAAGAGAATGCAACTACTATGATAGACAAACTTGAAGAGGTTCAAAAAAAGAACTTGCCGAAATTAGAAGAAAAGTATTATACCGACAGCAATCTGCAAAACAAAATGTTTAATTTATATAAAGCGGAATTTGATATAAATGAAATAAATAACTCAGATGATGAAGAATTAAAAGATCTTCTAACAGAAACAAAAGTAAGTGGCTATAAGATTGAAACAGCAGAAGGTATGTTTTTCCCAATTATAGACTATGAAATTTATAAAAACTATCGGTCATATGTAACGCCTGATATAGGGCACTATATTAATATCATGGCAATTGAATCAACGAATGTGCCTGCCAAGGATGGCGCATTGGTTATTGGATGGGATGACGTATTGGATAGGGCGTTGAATCAAGAAAGATTTATCAATCAATATCCAGATTCAGTGAAAATTAATGAGGTAAAGCAGTTATATAAAAAATATGTTGGGTTTTCATTATTTGGTTTAAATAATACCCCGCTTTTCAGCTATGATTCTAAAACCATGGAAAATGATGCCAAGAGCATTTATATGGAGGCAATAGTGCGTAATAATAATAGCAAGATAATGGAGATATTACAAGAGTTCCTTAATATAATAGAACAAGATAATTACAGGTTAACAGATGAGAGTGAGACCTATAGGGAAAATGTATTGGAAAGTATCAGGAGTTGAAAAAGTATAATTATATTTTCCTATGTTTTACTTTTGATAGTTGGAACGAAAAGTTAATTTTCTCGTCAAATAAATAAAGGTTTGGAGGAGGAATTGTTTATAAAATTTAAAATTAAAAAGACAGCTTCGTATCGTTAGAAAGAAGACCAGCATGCTATTAAATAAATATGCTGGTCTTCATTTATGTTCTTTCATAACATAGTATATCATGTTGTAAACAGAGTTCTTAGCTTCAGGTGGAGTCTTAGAATTCTTAGTCATCGGATAAATAGTTTTTACTGAGGTAGAGGCACACGATATCCGAAAGAATGCCATATTCCAAAATTATCCTTAACATTTATACCTCTTTGGCCGCCTGCTGCAGAGTCTGAATAATAAGGGTAGCTTTGATTTTCAGTATATCGCCTTCTATAATTACCGGAAAAGACGACAGGTGCTGCATCAAATTGCAATTGACTACGGGTTACTTTTATAGCACGCGTTGTCTGTGTTGAGTCTCCGTAGTTTGACTCATGAGTCTGATGAACATCACTTTCTTCTTTCAAAATATCTATATCCATTTGCATTGCTTGTGCTGTTTCCCAATAGTCAGGGGGGCAAGTTCGTGGAATACATATACGTTGACCAATTCTAAGATAATTTGGATCAATACTTGGATTTGCCTCTATAATACTTGCAGTACTAACTTGATATGTTTGTGAAATTTTATATAATGTATCCCCTGATTGTATGATTACAGCAATATGGTTTGGAGGACAAGCAGGTATACATATAATTTGACCAATTCTAAGATTATAAGGGTTCAATCCTGGATTTGCTATAAGTATTCTTTGGAGATTGACTTCCAATCTCCTAGCAATATAATTCAAAGTATCTCCTGGCTTTATTGTATATGGATAATGGCCTTCAGGACACTGATTGTTATTGGGCATAAAGATTCCTTCTTTCCTTTTGATTACTTCTGTATAATATGCAGAGGAAAATCTCTTTGATACAATTCATTTATCTAAAGATAAGCCTCTGTGAAACATAAGGGTAGCTTCAAACCGTCCCTCATGTTTCATCCCTGATGTTTCGTTTGTTGAAATACAGAGAAATTTTATTCATGTAATTGCAATTTCAAAGAACAATATTTTAGAAATAGATGATTTCTATAAAACCATAATAAATATAATAGGCATTGGAGAATGGTAAAAATGGCATCAAAAAAAATTGTTATTAGCGTATAAGTGATTATTTTAACACTTACTTTTACTGGATGTCCAGGAGAGAATATAAAACAGCCAAGTAGAAATACTATGCGATTTTTTTATTCGATATTCAGATATGCATATCATAATTAATACAACCTGATAATCCAAGAACTCTGTTTATGTATCTGAGGCGCTTTCAATCAGTTTATAAGTATATTTATTCAGATTATATAGAAAATATAGTTAATAACCAATATTAGGAGGGGCTAAAAGTGAATGTTATTGAAATAAAAAATTTAACTAAATATTATGGGAAGGCACGAGGAATTATTGATATAAATTTTGACGTCGAAGAGGGAGAGATTTTTGGCTTTATTGGTCCTAATGGCGCAGGAAAGTCAACAACCATTCGGACATTATTAGGGCTGATTTATCCCACAAGGGGAAGTGCCGAAATATTCGGGAAAGACTGTATTAAGTATGGGCCAGAAATAAAAAAAGAAATAGGTTATTTGCCATCAGAAATTTTTTACTACAGCAAAATGAAAGTTATTGATCTATTAAAATATTCTGCAAGTTTTTATAAAAAGGATTGTGGAAAAAAAATTCATGAATTAGCAGAAATCATGGATCTGGATATTCATAAAAGAATTGATGATTTATCATTAGGGAATAAAAAAAAGGTAGGAATTGTTCAGGGACTGCTCCATGAACCAAAGCTTATCATACTTGATGAGCCTACAAGTGGATTAGATCCACTTATGCAACAAAAGTTCTTCGATTTACTAAAAGCAGAAAATGAAAAAGGAGCGACCATTCTTTTTTCTTCTCATATTTTAAGTGAAGTACAGAAATTATGTAATCGTGTTGCTATTATTAAAGAAGGCAGAATTGTAAAGGTTGAAAAGATCAGTACCTTAAAAGAAAACAACTATAAGAAATTCAAAATTGAAACAATGTTAAAGATAGATAAGGATTATTTCAATATGAAAGGGGTTAGCGATTTAGAGGTAAAGAATAACATGGTAAGCTTCTTATTTAGAGGGAATATTAATTCTATTATGAAAAAGATTTCTGGAATAGAGATTGTTAATCTCTGGGCAGAGGAGCCAAATCTTGAAGAGATATTTATGCATTACTATGAAAAGGAGGCTTAAACTATGAATATGTTTCTACATGAGCTGAAGACTTATAGAAAATACACGATCATATGGATAATGTCTTTAGTTAGCATAATTGTGCTTTTCTTTTCAATGTTTCCTGCTATTTCCAAGGAAGCAGAGGAGTTTATAAAACTGATGGAAGGTTTTCCAGAGGCAGTAAGAATGGCATTAGGACTTTCAGTAGAAAATATAGGTTCTATTTTAGGATTTTATTCTTATGTATTCATATATATTTCACTTGTAGGAGCAATTCAGGCCATGAATTTAGGTACATCCATTGTATCTAAGGAAATACGTGAAAAAACAGCAGATTTTCTTCTAACTAAGCCAGTTACCCGTACACAAATCATGACTTCAAAGCTATTAGCAGCTTTGACCTCAATACTAATTACGAATGTATTCTATGTAGTAGCTGCAATCACGATGGCATCACTCGTAGAGACAAATGCGTACAGCACAAAATTATTCTTTTTGGTTTCTCTGACATTGTTTTTCCTACAACTTATTTTTCTTTCTTTGGGAATTGTAGTTTCTGTTTTGTTTCCCAAGATTAAATCGGTGCTCTCAATCTCTTTGGGCACTGTATTTGCTTTCTTTATCATAGGGGCATTGGCTGCTATTACAGAAGATGAAGCTCTCCGGTATTTGACTCCCTTTAAGTATTTTGATCTAACCTATATTGTACAAAATTCCAGTTATGAGCTGTCCTTTATGATTGTAGCAATAGGCTTCGTTGCCATAGCTATTACAGCCAGTTACTTGATTTATTGCAAAAAAGATATCCATGCCGTTTAGCTATATTGACTTTTGAGTTTTGATCTAAAGGAGGTAAAAAATTAGTGAATGTGTTTATTAAAGAAATAAAGGCCAATAGAAGATCTCTTGTTATATGGTGTATTGGTATCGTCTTGATGATTGCCAGTGGCATGGGTAAATATGCCGGCTTGTCAACCTCAGGTCAATCTTTAGATGATCTGTTGGATCAAATGCCAAAATCCTTACAGGCTATTATGGGCATAGGAACTTTCGATTTATCAACGGCCAGTGGTTACTATGGCGTGCTTTTTATTTACTTGGTAGTTATGGCAACTATCCATGCTGCAATGCTTGGGGCCAATATAATCTCAAAGGAAGAGCGGGACAAAACAGCTGAATTTTTATTTGTAAAGCCTATTTCAAGAAATAAAGTCATAACATCTAAACTATTAGCATCCTTGTTAAATATAATAATAATTAATCTGATAACTTTGTTTTCTTCAGTTATTATGGTGCAGAGATATAGTAATGGTGAAAATATAATGGATGACATGATTATATTGATGGTTGGAATGTTTATCTTGCAGTTGATATTCTTGTTCATTGGCACAGCAATAGCCGCTATAAGCAAGAACTCAAAGACTGCAGCATCCTTATCTACAGGAATACTTTTGATTACATTTATATTATCTATTGCAATAGATATGAATAGTAGAATTGAAAATTTGAAATATCTTACACCATTTAAATATTATGATGCTAAGAATTTGATGTTTGGTGGGGGACTTGATACTGATTATGTAATATTGTCAGTTATACTTATTGCAGTACTATTGAGTGCAACCTATGTATTTTATAAAAAAAGAGATTTAAAGATATAGAAAGATCATTTTTTTATGAAGGGCCATTACATTTGACGTTAAAGAATCTGAAAACAGGAGTAACCGCCATGTAATGGACATCATATTTTCTTTCTTATTTTGCCTATAACAAATAAAATAAAAGGAATTGCAAATCCAAAAAAGATATTTAATGGCAACCCGATATATTTAGAAAACTCAGCCAGTTCCAGCCTGTTTCGAGCTAAGTATAGAGAAAAGATAAATGCAAATAGGGTGACCGGGCTCACCAGAGACTTTTTCTCCGAAAGCGAGAAAAGGGATTTGATAATACTGACTATCATGTAAGTAAAAACTGAAATAATCACAAAGTCTGTGATGACCCAAAATGCTAATGCCATAGACTCTATCCTTTCAATGGTTTCTAATACGGATATGCTTTTGATTACAATGATATATGGCAAGGAAACACGGGCAATGATGGAGTACCCGTATGTCCCGATGGTCTGTATCAAAAGCATCAATCCTATAATAACCAGATAAGCCGTACTTTGAAGACCAAATCTTTTGATATGCTCTTTGTCGTTGATCTCATCTCCGAAAAAGAACATAAACGGAAAATAAGCCCAAATGCCTAAAATGGCATAGGTGGACTTGGTCAGGGGCCAAAAGTCATAGTGCGTTACAGGTAACAGATTAATCATTTCAACGCTTGTAAGACACAATATAAACAGAAATACAAAAACAGCCGTAAACAAAAGAAAAAAGAATTCCGTTGTTCGGGCCAATTGGACGAGGCCGCCTCGGACGGCATAAAAGGTAACTGCCAGTATGGTGATTGTAAAAAATGCCATGGGTGTGTGGGGCAACAGTGAAGTTAGAAACCTTTCTGCATAATATCTTACATATAAACCCAGTAAAACCATCAGCCATAAAAGATATAAGAATAATATCGCACGCCCTGGAATCTTCCCCATAATCTTAATAATGAGATCTGATAGGTTTGCCTCCTTTTCATTTTTGAATAACGATTGCATAACAAATACCAGTCCGATGAAAGGCACCACTGCAAAAATCGGTCCCAGCCATCCGGCACGCTCAGCAATATCAGCCGCAAAAACCGGAAATAGTCGTATGGCGGGTGAATAAACAAGGGTCAGGAATAGTACACAAGCCTGACGGGTGGATATTTTTTTTTTAGATGCCAGCATAGTCCGTCACTCTCCTTGTCCTATAAATGAGAGCAGTATTTTTGAAAAGCTGTCATGGTCCGGAACAGAAAAATAATAAACCCCCAGAGTACCCACCATTACCATAAGTAAACTATAGATGACGATATCTTTTTTTTGATTTTTGTCCTTCATTTTTTTTACATCCCATAGGCTTAATATAACAATGCTAATCAGTAAATATACCATGATTATTCCTTTCCTTTATATCCGCTTGGATCTCTTATTTCATAGGTTCTTTCGATTACGGACTTGACCTGGACGTCAAATTCCACCTTCTGTACTATTTCCATCCAATCTTTTTCGATTTTATGCCATTTTACAGGCCGCTTTAAACGAATCTTATCGCATATATCCAGACAATCAGATTTGAATTTTAAAGCTTGATCAATGACAGCTTCTATCTCTTTCCTTAGTATTTCCGACTGTTGTTTTTCCAAATAATTGATAGAATCCGCTTCCGTTATTTTCATCTGGGATTGAACTTCTCCCAGATTGCTTTTAACTCTTGTTTCAATGGTAATTTTTTTTAATTCATCACCAACAAAATAAGGAATAACCTCTGTTTTGCTTTGGATGATTTCTAAAGACGCATCCTGATCGGACAAGTCTTTGACCGTAACAATGGAGGAACCGACATTATTGGTAATTAGATTAACACCCCTGGAAATGTCTTTATTTATAAAGCCAGCCAGCTTTAAATCTGATATAACAGCATACCCACAGCTGTCAATATCCGGAATTTGCTTGTTCCCAGTCCCTTGGCGGTGGACCAATTGCAGACAGGGAACCCGGGCAGACCCATGATGTATGTCGATAAACCGCATCAGTTCTGAAACCTTCATTTCTTCAGAGATGCTGAGTAATTTGATATTCTTACTCAGCGCATCCAGTTTATCTAAAATAAAATAGTCTGTTGTATTAATCTGCTCCATGAGCTCTTGAGCCGTCATGCCTTTAACGATATAGACATTGGCATTGATACGCAGTTCGTGATCTCTTGTAAAAAAGTCAATGTATTTAGCAATATTTTCTTTTGCTGCATCCTCACTGATAAGATAGAAAGCAGAATGACCCCAAAAGACTGTTCTGTCGCTGTGAGTCTGGAGATTTTGAACCGCATCAAATACGGTTTTTCCTTCTGCTGTTAGGATAATGGCTTTTTCGCTATTACCGGCATTGCCTTCACCGCCGCTCTCAGGACTTTCCTGGCCTCCGCCTCCCCTCAGATTTTGGCTAGCTATGCTAATCATGGGGCTTCCTGATTCTGATTTATCGATGCCGATTGCTTGCACCAACTGTAAATCGTCTATTTCTTGCCTTAAAGGCAAAAATTTGGCGGCATCGCATGCTGTTAAGTTTGAAATTAAAGACAAGAGTAAGATACTTAATAAAATTTTTCTCATGATACCTCTCCTACTTTTGGTTCTTTTTATTAGTGGTCTTTAGGCTTACAGGCCGTTTTTTCATAAGAAACAAAGGTATCCGAATGACAGTGTCCTTCGTGACATCTTTTCCATCATTGGCTGCATAAGGGCTCATATATGGAATACCGAATGTTTCTATGGTGTTTAAATGATAGACCAAAACCACTAAAGTCAATGCGAGTCCATAGAGACCGGCAATAGAAGTACTGATTACAAACACAAGTCGTAATACCCGAAAAGCGTTAGCCATATCCTGGTTTGGCATGACAAAGCCGCAAATGCCTGTGGTGGCAACAACAATAACAACGGCCGGGGATATAAGCTTTGCCTGAACGGCAGCTTGTCCAATCACCAAAGCACCGATAATGGATACAGCCTGACCGATGGTTCTTGGTAGGCGAAGCCCTGCTTCTAAGAGTATTTCAAAGGCGATTAGCATAATAAAAATTGATGTCACAGTTGGAAAAGGTACATCTTGTTTGCTTCTGATGATAGAAACCGCTAGCTCCGTAGGAATCATCTCTTGATGAAAACTTGTAACGGCAACATAAAATCCTGGTAAAAGGAGTGTTATAGCCGTACAGGCGTAACGGAGAATTCGAATAAAAGAACTGATTACAAAGTTTTGTGCGTAATCCTCTGGGGCTTGAAAATACATGGCATAAGTTCCCGGAATAATATAAGTCACCGGTAGCCCATCGATGATAAGGCCGACACGTCCTTCTAAAATATTATGGCAAAGCTTGTCCGATCTTTCGGTGGCCAGCACTTGAGGAAACAGGGTCCGTCGATGGTCAATAATGTATTCCTCGATACTGCCTGCAGCGATAACCCCATCCACATCAATGGCCTTCAGGCGTTTTAATACTTCTTTGACCATGATTTCATTGGTTAGGTTTTCAATATAGATGACAGCAACGGGTGTCTTTGTCTGACGTCCTACTACCACCTCTTTTATGCGCAGATAAGGTGTTCGTATTTTACGGCGAACTAGAGATGTGTTTACCCTCAGCACTTCGATAAATGCATCTTTTGAACCCTTCATAGCATTTTCTGTTGTTGGTTCTGTTATACTTCTCTTTTCAAAGTCCTTAATTTCAAAAGTAACGGCTTTTTTTTCTTTATCAAAAACCAATGCCACATATCCGTTTGAGATGTCTTCCAATACACTTTGTAATTTTTTTCTTACTTTACGTGGAGCATGGTAGATGGTGCCATGTTTAATAAGTTCGATAAGAGCTTTGTAATCTTGTTCTTCATTCAGTATTTTTTCTTGCGTCAAGGGTTTAAGAATATCATCATTGACTATTTTTGCATTCACCATTCCATCTACAAAAATGACTGTAACCGGAAGATGACGATTCCCATTTATGTAATGAACTTGATAAATGATATCACTGCTGTCCGATAGAATGTTCTTTATATTTTCTGTAGTGACTGGCTGATTAATTATGTCTGTTTCTTCTTTGGGCTGGTCATTATCCGTTTCTTTTCTATTTTTCAAAAACCCTAACATCAGTACTCACTCCTTATTATCCGCATTTAAATATTATGCCACAGTCTTTATAAACAGAGTTCTTTGCTTCAGGTGAGTTTTAGGCTCCATCTGAAGCTTAGAAACGTTATCCAGGGACTGTTGAATTCTTATCTCCACCCTGCAGAGGATGGAGTCTTAGAATTCTTAGTCATCGGATAAATCATTCTTATCAGTACAAGGTCTTTATCAGATTGATCCACATTTATTCATATTCATCACTATATACTGTAGTATTATTTGTATTTCCTTATTTCATTAATATAATGCATATTATCTGGCAATAATATAGTATTCGCATCATCATCAGGTTTGTAAACTAAGGAGGCTAGGAATGTGAATAAGGAAATAATCATATTATCTATTACATGGATCATCTTAACAATCATGCTGATATTATTCGTTCCGAGAAATAAAGTCCGCGAAGCAATTATTATTTTCTTTTTCAAGCATTTCCTAACTTGGATATTGGGATTGACAGTGGTTCAATTTGGTCTAATTGAATATCCGGTCAGGTCATTTGCCAGTGCTACTAAGACGAGCTTTGATTTTGAGTTTTTCTTTTATCCTGCAATTTGTGTTATTTTCAATCTTCATTATCCGGAGGAAAAAAGTAGGGTACGTGTATTCATGCATTATTTTTATTACTGCAGTATCATGACGATTCTTGAAGCAATAGTTGAAAAGCATACATATATTTTGATATATATTCACTGGACCTGGTATATTACCTGGATTACACTTTTTATCACCTTTTATCTTTCACGAAAATTTTATGTCTGGTATTTTAGAAAAGGAATTGGTGATTCTAATGCAAATAGATTCTAGCTTATTAATACTTTTAGATTTTCAGATAATAATGGCTATAATTTTTATAATTGCTGCTTGGAGGTGGGGTGACTGGAGAAACTGGAAACTGTACTATCCTACCATACTCTTTTTTATAGTAGGCAATTTTTCTTATACCCTCTTGACGTACAACTACCCTTTATGGCAATTTGAGTCCCCATTGCTCAAAACCACAGGAAGCAACTTTATTACAATACTATTTGCTTTTTCAGCAACAATATTACTTTTTTTACCATATTACCCTAAGGGAAAGGTAAAGCAAATTGTATATATACTTATATGGGTTTTTATATATACAATCATCGAAAGAGTCTCCCTTTTATTAGGCTTCTTTTCTCATCATCACGGGTGGAGTATTTGGTGGTCGCTACTATTTAACTTATTCATGTTTCCTTTATTATGGCTGCATTATAATAAGCCGCTTTTAGCCTGGCTTATCAGTATAATCGTAGCAATTATAATTATAGTTTATTTCAAAGTACCTTTTTCAAGTATGAAATAACATGTTTTCTTTATCACTTTTATTGCAACAATATATTTTTCTTATTATAGAACAAAATAATATCAAATGTGTTTGGAGGATAAGCATGAAAAGAGAAGCAAAAGTTCAATTGACTTCATCAGAACTCGGTACAATGTGGAAGACCTATATGGCATTGACTCATGAATTAATGGTCTATGATTTTTTTAAAGATAAAACCATAGACCATAAAGCGAAAGCTATCATAACCTCTTATATCTCTGAAGCGGAAAATATTAAGAATGAAATTATTAAAATATTTAAGGATGAAGGAGATATTATGACAACTGAATATCTATTAAAAAAAGGCGTGTTTGCAAAACCACCAAATGTAACGATGCCAAAACAAGCTGAATTTATTGAAGATAAAAATTACATGAGTGGACTGAATTTTTTTTCTCAGAAACGTACCCTTAATACAATTGAAGTTGGCTATCTTTATGAATCCTTAGAATTCCATATTTTTTTTATGAAAATTATTAACGGGATTTGCGCAGGTTGCAAAAGAAAATACTGTTAGAAAATACTTTAATGACGGCATGGAACTGGCGAAAAAAAATATTGATAAACTAAATGATGTGTTATTGCAAAGTAGTATTGAGCCTTCCAGCACTTGGGCAGGTACCATTACTGAAATCAACCATGACGCCCTTTTCTGATAAATTAATGCTGTATATCATTAGCTTACTGTCCACTACACCACTCAGCTACTCTGCATTAGGAACATCTTTCAGTTTTAGAAATGACTTATCCATTTTACTTTCATTAAATGCAAAAGAATTATTCTCTTATGCAAAAGAGGGTGCAAAATTGATGATTAAGCACAAATGGATGGAAGAGCCTCCACACATGGAGGATAGAAATCAACTTATCAAAAATAAACAATAAATATTAGGGACAGGTATATATCTGTGGATTATGGTTTTAGATCATTTTTTAAGCCAAAAGCCTTCTGCTTATGATAATCCGTATAAATAGGTGTTCTTTGTTTTCTTTTTTTTTAGAATCATTCCATTAAATAGCAGCTATATTTAAGCGTTGTTTTTTTTGCCCTAAATAAGCATTTTAAGGCAAATAAAATCTTGGGGACGGTGACTAGTTGCATATTATAAACCTCAATTCTTCTTATTGTGCGGTAAAAGTCACCGCCCCTATTTAGACATAGAGAATGGTCCTCTTGAAAGGAAAGATTATATTAAGTATTTTAAAAATCGCATTGTAAACTTTTGGGGACGGTAACTATTTGCACATTATGAATCTCAACTCTTTTTCTTGTGTGCGAAAAGTCACCGTCCCTATTTTTTTCATTAACCTTGAAAATGATTTGTCTGAAAAGATACAATATGATATAATTTACAACAGATGAATAATAATATATAATAAATTACATAAGGAGGATTAATATACTGTAAGTGGAACAAGAAACCCCCAAAAGGCAGTTTTATCTGTTTTACATGAATAGATTCTCTGCCAATCACTTTGATCACCAAGGAGGAAAAATAACCCTAAGGTAATGATATATAAACCCACATAATCCCATAACCCATTCAAGGGTATTAAATGAAGAAGTTCCAATTTACCATTCATCAGATAGAAGTTGTATATATTATCTATCCCACCACTCATTTTTAAACTGTAGTAAAATAATAAAGCCAGACCTATGGTTTGAAGTATACCTTGAAATACATCCGTAATCACAACACCCCATAAACCACTCAAAGCAGTATAGGATGTAAGTATTAAAAAGATAATTAATATAGCTAGATTTCTATCTATTTCAAAATAAAAAGTCATTAGAAAAGCCAATGCACTAAATTGCATTCCAATCATCGTTACATTTCTAATAACGATGCTTATGGTTACAGGGATTCTAATGACTTCATTATATCGAGGATATCTTAAAGAGAACATATCTCCGATACCAGATTGATTCAGTTTTCTTATTCGCGTTATAAATAGGATTGCAAAGGGGAATCCTAGAAAATATGGCGCACTTATAACCCAGTACTTTCCAACACCACTTAGATATGTCCAACTGGAAAGACCAATAATTGTTCCACCACCTATCCACGTTCCTAAATAGGTCATAAAAATATACGTTATGGTTAGTGATCTTCCGCATAATGAATATTCTTCATATGAGTTTAAGGATTTTTTTGTAAAGAAGGCACTTAAAACAAATAGAATTAATACATATACTATTAATGCATAGATAAACATACTTTCTCCTTATTTATCCAATAGATTAGTCATTATTATTCTTCAATTTGTTGTGCTTTCCCACGTACCCATTTAACAACAGCATCTTGATCAAATCGAATATTTTTTCCTAATTTTATAAAAGGAAGGCCTTTCTTTTTAAGGTTATATATGGTGGTCCTCTTCACTTGCAACATTTCAGCTACTTCCTCAACGGTTAAAAACTTAATATCAGCGGGCATAAACACACCTCCTATATTAAATATACTTATACATACTATATTGTACAATAAATAATATAAAATGCAAGTATATACAAGAAAATGATCCGCCAGGCCCCTTAAAAAGAGAGCGCGACACAAGTAAAAATGCAGTTTCCTCAAGAGTTCGAACCAAATGAACAATGTGTTTTATCCAATGATCCTTGAAAAACCGTGTAGTTTAAAGATACTACGCGGTTTTTCTGTACTGCATTAAGATATTCATGAAACGTTTTAAAGTCTGTACCAAAAGGTAGGGGCTTTTTTCACCCTGAAATTGTAGCAAAACTGCTGTCGATGTGGTGAAAATTATATACAAAAAAAATTTGGCGAGAAAGCCTTTTCTTTTATGTTATAATTCTATTTAGAAAAGTCGTTTTATCCGATGACTAAGAATTCTAAGACCCCATCCTCTGCAGGGTGGAGATAAGAATTCAACAGCCCCTGGATAACGATTTCTAAGCTTCAGATGGAGCTAAAACTGAAGCCAAGAACTCTGTTTATGTTATGATTTGTTGAAAAAATTGTCCAGTGCACTATCAACTCTTATGAATTTTATAAATGGGGTTAAGTAATGGGTTGTTCAAAATACAAAAACATAGCTATATTTATAATCAGTATTATAATCCTGCTGATCCTTGAGGGCTGCTCATTGACACAATCAGAGCCAATTCAAGCTGAAAAAGGCTTGCTTGATCTCAGCAGCTGGGATATTAATGAAAATATAAAATTGGATGGAGAATGGGAATTCTACTGGAACAGGCTTCTGAGCTACCGGGATTTGCAGGAAGAAAAGCCTGACCTGTTAGCGGATGTGCCGA
>JADQBM010000091.1 GCA_016278615.1 Clostridia bacterium
TATCCTTTTTTTCAATTTATTAGGATTTGTTTTTCAGTGGTTCCGAACCGTCCCTACTGTTTCCCTACTGTTTTTTGAGGTTTTATTTTTTTTCTTCTATTTCTTTCTTCAAATTCAAAATAAAAGCATCTAAATCCTGGCTCCCCATGTCCCCTTCATCTCTTGACCGAACAGAAATAGCGCAAGATTCCATTTCCTTTTCCCCAATAATAATCATATAGGGTATCTTTTCCAACTGTGCTTCTCGGATTTTATATCCTATTTTTTCATTTCTTCCATCTAATTCAACCCTTATACCTGCAGCTACTAATTTTGATTTGACGTCTTGGGCATAAGGATGAAATTTTTCGGCAATAGGGAGTACTTTAACCTGCACAGGTGCCAGCCAAGCTGGAAATTTTCCTGCAAAGTGTTCGATTAAGATAGCAATAAACCGCTCTATGCTTCCAAAAATAACTCGGTGAATCATGATGGGTCGATGTTTTTCGCTATCACTTCCTATATAAGTTAAATCAAATTTTTGTGGCATTTGAAAGTCCAACTGAATGGTTCCACATTGCCATGTCCTTCCTAAGCAGTCTTCTAAATGAAAATCAATTTTGGGGCCATAGAAAGCTCCATCCCCCTCATTAATCACATAGTCTAAGCCTTTATCATCCAAGGCTTCTTTTAATGAGCTAATGGCTAAATCCCAATCTTCATCACTTCCCATTGAATCTTCTGGTCTTGTTGATAATTCTATGCGATATTTAAAACCAAATATTCCATAAACATAATCAACAAAATCAATGACACCGGTAATTTCATCCTTGATTTGTTCCGGTAGCATGAAAATATGTGCGTCGTCCTGTGTAAAACAGCGAACGCGCATTAAACCATGAAGTGCACCAGAGAGCTCATGCCTGTGAACCAATCCCATTTCACCCATTCGAATAGGAAAGTCACGATAACTATACATTTTCCTTTTATATACCAGTATAGCCCCAGGACAATTCATAGGCTTAACAGCATAATCTGCTTCATCAATTTTAGTAAAATACATATTTTCTTTATAATGATCCCAATGTCCAGATGTATGCCAAAGTTGTTCGTTCAGTATAATAGGCGTTTTAATTTCGTCATAGCCTCTTTCCACATGGGACTTTCTCCAAAAATCTTCCAATGTATTACGAAGGACCATGCCTTTAGGATGAAAAAACGGAAATCCCGGTCCCTCCTCTTGTATACTGAAAAGGTCTAATTCTTTCCCTATCTTGCGATGATCTCTTTTCTTAGCCTCTTCCAAAAAGTCAATGTACACATCTAATTCCTTTTTCTTAGGAAAAGAAGTCCCATATACTCTTTGCAACATTTTATTTTTCTCGCTGCCTCGCCAATAAGCACCTGCAATACTTTGAAGTTTAATGGCTTTAACCTGCTTTGTATTCATCAGGTGGGGTCCTGCACATAAATCAATGAATTCACCTTGCTGGTAAAATGATATCACCGCATCTTCCGACAAATCTTGAATCAGCTCTATTTTATAAGGTTCCTCTCTCTCTTCCATAAACTTGATTGCCTCATTTCTTGGAAGCTGGAACCTCTTTATATCTAATGCTTCCTGAACAATCTTTTCCATTTCCTTTTCAATCTTATTTAAGTCTTCTTCAGAAAAGTGATGCTCTAAATCAAAATCGTAATAAAAGCCATTTTCAATAGCAGGCCCGATTCCCAGTTTTGCATCAGGATAAAGCCTTTTTACAGCTTGCGCCAGGATATGAGAGCTTGAATGTCGAAAAGTATTTTCAGCTGAATCAAATTTTAAAATATTCAATTCTATGTTCTCCATTACCTCATAAGAAAGACTTACCAATTCTCCATTAACCTCGGCTGCAACAGCTTCTTTTGCTAAAGCCGGATGAATACCCTTTGCAATCTCATAAATCGAGACGCCTTTTTCAACTTCTTTAGTTGTGCCATCTTTTAATGTTATCTTTAACTTTTCCATATAATCCTCCTATTCTTTCTCAAATCTTATTAAACTTAAATAAAATAAAACCCCTCCCCAAAAACTGGGGCGAGGTATATCGCGGTTCCACCCAAACTAATAACTTCATTCAAATAACGACACATTGTGCCGGCTCACCTTTCAATCGGCAGCTGCTCCAAGTTGGTTTTCCTGTAACAGTAACTAAAATGCTTTCAGCCAAGGCATCTTCTCTCTATAATCCTTCATTACAGTACTCTTCTTTTCATAGCATTTACTATTAACATTACTTAGTACTATTATATAATGCTAAATATGTTTGTCAAGGGGGCAAGCGTTCCACCTCAACATTTGAAATAGAATCATAAAAGCTCCCGCCAGTATTATCCAGCGGGAGCCTATGAGGGAGAATAAATTAATTCTGTAGCTGCAAAAATATATTAACGCATTCTATTTAAATAATGCAACAAATCCGTTTGTAAACCACGGCCAATAGGTGGCGAGCGCCAAAGGAATACACAACACTAAAGTGAAAATGATTGCGTATCTGGACAACCTGTCAACTGGGATTTTTGAAATCGCAGAAGCCACGAAAAGGGTGGTCCCATAAGGCGGCGTGACATAGCCAATGGCAAGATTCATGACAATTATTACTCCAAACTGTAGTGGAGTGACGCCTACGCTTTCCACAACTGGCAGAAAGATCGGCGAAAGGATGATGATAGCTGGTATATTATCAATCAACATTCCTACAAGGAGTAAAAAGATATTAATAATTAATAAGACCAAAATTGGATTATCTGTTAGCGATAAGATCCCTTCACTTACCTTTTGCGGTACATTTTCCAGGGCCAAGAACTTTGCCATTGCCCCTGAAAATCCGATGATAAAGACAATAACCCCATTGAGAACTGCCGCCTGATAAAAAGAATCTCTCAATTTTTTGACATTAAGTTCCTTATAAACAAATAAGCCGATAATGAGGGAATATACAACAGCAGCTACAGCCGATTCCGTAGGGGTAAAGATTCCCGAATAAATTCCCCCAAGAATGATAACGGGAGCGAATAATGCCCATATTCCATCCTTCAGAGCGCGTGCAATATGCTTGATTGAGGGTCTGGAATCACTACCTCTGTAACCATGTTTTTTTGATACAATGTAACATGCTATCATTAGCACAAGACACATCCCGATTCCGGCAGGTATTCCGGCAAGAAAAAGGTCACCGATACTGACGCCCACCGTCACGCCATAAATGACAAAGGGAATACTTGGAGGTATGATGACGCCGATAGATCCTGCGGAAGCAATCAACGTTGCGCTGAATTCATCTCCATATTTTTTTCTCTTCATCTCGGGAAGCATCAAAGAGCCTACAGCAGAAGTTGTAGCTGCTCCAGAGCCTGATATCGCTCCAAAGAATGTAGCAGTCATAACAGAAGCCATTCCCAGACCGCCGGTAATCCAACCTATAAATGCATCCGCAACATCTACCAGTCTCCTGGCGACACCTCCTGCACTCATTAGAATCCCTGCTAGGATGAAGAACGGGATTGCTAACAACACGAAAGAATCAATTCCGGTGAAAGCGTTCTGGGATACGATACTCAAAGGAGTTGAAGAATAAGTTATAAATGTGATGATGGTTGACGTGGCAATTGCATAACCTATTGGCAAACCTATTGCGATCAATAAAAGCATGGCGCCAAACATAATTAATATTTCCATTAGCTATCCACCTCCATTTCGTGGCTTGGTTTGCCAAGCATTACCTTAATACTGTCTAATATCTTTACTATAAGACGAATACCTACTACCGCACTGCAAGCCGGAATTGACAGATATCCTAACCACACCGGCAATCTCATGGCAGGGGTAACAACACTCAACTGCATTTGTCCCATTACCACTTTTAATCCATAATAAGTTACAATCAAAGTGGTTGCCAACCAAACCAATGATACTAAGATATTAACTACCTCATTTGTTTTTACAAGTCCTCTCTTTGCCAAAGCTACCGATAACATTTCCACCTTAAGATGCTCTCCGTCCTTTAGCCCGGCACTGACGCCCATCCATGAGAACCAGACAAACAAATATCTTGCAAATTCTTCCGACCAGGTCAATGAATTATTGAATACATAACGCATCACGATCTGACTAAAAATTACGACAACCATTACCGCCAAAGAGATTATCAATGCCCAATATTCTAATTTATCAAATTTTTTTCCTAATTTCCTTATCAACTTAGTCACCTCCCAAGCAAGTTACAAATTATAAGATCGAGATAATGAAACCCAATGCCGACTGACTATGCATGCGGCATTGGAATTCCATCAGTTGTATAGAGATAAACGAAAGAACTCGCTTTTCTATTTACAGTCCAGCAGCTTTGAATACTTCAGCATCAATTTTATCTCTATAACCTTCAACGACTGGCTTTGTAGCCTCTATCATCTGAGCGGTAAATTCTTCAGAAGGCTGGTCAACTTGCATGCCTGCATCTTCCATAACTTGTATAGCTGTTTGGTCGACTTCTACTGCAATTTCTCTTTGTTCAACAGTTGTTTTAGCAGCCGCTTCATCTATAACTTTCTGTAGATCTTCTGGCAGGCTATTATAAAAGTCTTGATTAATGAATGTTACCATCTGTAAAGCAGAATGATTTGTTTCTGTACAATATTTTGCAACTTCCTGGAAGTTTCCATCTTGCACATAGATAACTGATGTGTCTACTCCGTCGATGGTTCCCTGCTGCAATCCTGTGTAAACCTCACCAAATGACATCGGAATCGGATTGGTGCCTAAAGCCTTTTGGGTATCAATCAAAAGAGTTGATTCTCCAACACGGACTTTAACTCCTTTGAAATCTTCCATAGCTAAAAGTGGTCTCTTAGTATTGGAAATTGCACGGAATCCTCCATCAAAGAAGCTGAGCACTTTAACATTAATTTCTTCAGTTTCTGCTTTCATCATTTTACCGAGATCTCCATCAACTTTTGTAGCCCAATCCGCTCTGTTCTTGAATACAAATGGCAAATCGAAGATTTCCCAGTTTGGAAGATATGTTGTGAATAGTGAAGACATGGCCATGCCTCCTTCAAGATTACCCATAGTAACGCTTTCCAGAATTTCTCTTTCGCCGCCCATTGAACCGGCTCCAAGTATATCTACAACGATTCTGCCTTCGCTACCCTCTTCCACATACTTTTTGAAAAGCTGTACCCCTTGTGCAGCACCTGTAAATTCATTTTCAATATGAGCAAATCGGATTGTGTATGTTTCTTGTTCCGTTTCGGCATCTGATGCTGCTGGCTCGTCTTGGTTACCTCCGCAACCTGTGATCATGCTTAAGCTTAATACCAAACACATCAATATAATAAGATTTTTTTTCATTTTCATAGCCTTTTTCTCCTCCTCGTTTTTTTAATAATTGATAAAAAGAATGATAATAGGTTTTCATCTTTTTTAACTCAATATCTCTATACGCAATTTGCGTGCCATTAGACTTCTTTTAAATTTTATCCGTTATAACTGAATTGACAGAAAATACTCAATATTCTCACCTACAGGGCTTTTCATATTTTATATTTTCAATGGAAATACAAATAATCAAATGAATTTATTAGATGATTCTTGATTTTCTGTGTTGTCCATAAGAGAAATAAATTTCTTCATAAGAGAAATTTATTTCTCCAATAAAAAACAAGGAAACGGTTCTGTCAATTTGCTACTTTTTTAGCAACAGATGAACCTTCTCCTTGTTTTTATAAATCTTAATGTCTCTTACATGTTCAAAATAATGATGCCTTGTACCAGACCAATGATAGAACCTATTACGCCACCTAATATCTCTATATAGCGAAGTTCCTTCTTCGCAATTTGGATGGTGAGTTCTTCCAGTTTCTCAATTTCAAAGCCATTAATTTTTTCTTCAACAATTTCTGCTATCTTAACATGTATTGTTGCATCATCCATAAGATTTGCAGCTGCCTCGATAATAAAGTTTTCAGTTTCTTTATCTATGATCTCATTGGCGTATTCCATAATCATATTCTTTATGACACTGGGAATAAGGGCGGGTAGATTTGCATGTACAGCCTGTTTCAGTTTTTCTTTAACTTTTTCGATTAAAGTATCTCTTCCACTATTTTCAATAAAACTACCGAAAATAGTTTCTATTGAGACCAGTTCCTTATCGACTATTTCCCCAATGGAACGAGCAATGTCCACACGCCTTTTAGGAATAAGTCCCTGAATTTGTATATTAAAAGGCAGTTTAACAGGGTTTAAAGGCCTAAAAATCATTTTAACTGCTATGGTATTTGTTAAGTATCCGATGACACCACCAATTAAGGCCAATATGACTAGCTTATACCAAAACATAGTTGCCCTCCTAAATAAATAAGTTACTTATGTTATTATAACATTCTTTAAATAAAAATTCCTCCGCAAGGCATTCCCTACGGAGGAACTATATGATTTAATTGTTAATTTTTGAGGTTCTAGTAAAGATTAGCAAATATTTCTCTTATCTCGTCCCGTGATAATTCTACATAGTTGTTTCCAAGAAGTCTTTGTTGATTGGCAATGGTACTATCCGTAAACTCATCAATCTGTGCTTGAGTCATGCCGTATTCACTCAATTTTTTCTTAGCAAGTACCTTGTTGAGTAAATCTTCAAGGGCTCCGTACACGTCACTATTAACGTCGACGCCAAGAACGTTTGCAATAACTTCATTGGCTGCTTTAATTTTTCCATTTGGATTTTTCTTATTGTACATTTTAAACACTTCAGTAAAAAATGCATAATTTGCCTCACCATGCGCCACATGGAAAGCGCCCCCTATTGAGTAGGACAATGCATGAACGGCACCAACTCCTGTATTACCAAAGGCTATACCAGCATAGTTGCTTCCAATAGCAAAATCTTTAAGATAGTCGAATCTAGCTTCTTCACCTTTTAAAGCAATTTGTTTGTACCCATTAACAATGAGTTCAATTGCTTTAAGGGCATATAACTCTGTATATGGGTTTGATTTTGGTGCAACAAAAGATTCAATGGCATGAATCAATGCATCCACTGAGCTTGTTGCAAAGAATTTATAAGGCAATCCTTTAATTGTTTCTGGAACAAGTACAGCATAATCTGCATAAAGCTCATCCACTGCAAGACCCATCTTTGTATGCTTTGATTTGATTTCTGCAATAGAAATATTTGTCACTTCACTACCCGTTCCACAAGTTGTTGGGACAAGGACTAATTTCTTAATTCTTTCTGCTGGAACAGTTTTTTCAAATAATTCAATAGATTTATCTGGCATTTTAAGTGAAAAAAGTTTTGCAATATCAATAATGGTTCCACCGCCAAAGGCAATAATTCGATCGAATTCATATTTTCTCATTTCTGCAGTGATGGCATCAATCATTTCATCAGAAGGTTCTCCTACTCCAAATTTCTCTTGAAATATGTAGTTGGACTCAATTCCTATTGATTTCATAAAAGGTTCATACAAAAATTCGTGTGTCAAAACCAAATCATTTTTACCAATGTTGAATTCCTCGGCAAATTCCTTAAAAGTATCAAATACATGAATTTCCGGCGCAATTTTAATAGCTCTCATATCTTTTTTCCTCCCTTAATGTTTATTATTATTAGGAAGAAGCATAAACCTCCTCCTTCAGGCTGTTGAGAAACGGTCAATTTCGTTGTTGCTGCAAAAACCTCCGGTACTCACTTACTTCTATGTAAGCTTTGTTTCCTTGATTCTTGCGCATCTAGAACTTGTTTTTCAAAGCCTGAATTAATCTAAAACTTAGACTTAAATCTTTTTTCAAATTCTTCTACAAGGTAATCTCTAAAGTCAGGGTGTGCAATATTAATTAAATTTCTTGCTCTTTGTTGCAATGATTTTCCTTTGAGTTCTGCCACACCATATTCCGTCACAATATAATCTACATCATTTCGAGAAGTGGTCACAGCTGAGCCATGGTCAATAAAGGGTGTAATTCTTGATACTTTTCCTTTTGCAGCTGTCGCAGGCATCGCGATGATTGACTTTCCATCCTCTGCCATACTGGCACCTCTTACAAAGTCGACCTGTCCACCTACTCCACTGAACTGAGTTGTACCAATACAATCAGAAACAACCTGCCCCATAAAATCAACTTGAATACAAGAATTAATTGAAACCATTTTGCTGTTTTTCATGATGACTACAGGATCATTAACGTAATCTACAGGATGCATTTCAACCACTGGATTCTTATCTACAAAATCATAAAGTCGCTTTGTTCCCATAAGGAAAGTTACAATCATTTTGCCTTTATGTAGTGCTTTTTTATTGTTGGTAATAACGCCTGCCTCAAAAAGATCTAATACCCCATCGGAAAACATTTCCGAATGAATTCCCAGATCCTTCTTATCCTTAAGAAATAAAAGAACAGCATCTGGAATAGCTCCAATTCCTAATTGAAGAGTCGAGCCATCTTCAACTAAAGATGCACAATTCTCTCCAATAGCTTTTTCAACGTCCCCAATTTTAGGAGGATTAAGCTCAATTATGGGATTTGAAGTTTCAATAATATCATCTAACTCAGAGACGTGCACAAAGGTCTCCCCATATAGGGTGGGCATCTGGTCATTTACTTCTGCTATAACCCATTTCGCAGTTTCAACAGCTGCTTTTGTATAGTCACAAGAAACACCCAGGCTGCAATAACCATGGTCATCTGGCTTTGATACTTGGACCATGGCCACATCTATTGGCAACAGACCTTTTTTGAAAAGTTTTGGAACTTCATGGAAAAATACAGGTGTATAGTCTCCTCTTCCTTCAGCTATTGCGTTTCGAGTACAACCGCCTACAAAAATCGCATTATGCCTGAAATGAGGAGCCATCTCTGGCTTCGTATATTCTCCTTTACCCATTGCAACCATATGAACAATTTCTACATTCTTATATTGTTCATGGTTTTTAACCAATGCATCCACAAGCTCTTTTGGTTCCCCACATGCATGACCAAAAACAACTCTGTCTCCAGATTTTACATGCTTGACTGCTTCCGCTGCAGTGGTGATTTTAGATTTGTATATGTCTTTCCAACTCAATCTTCATCCCTCCACTTCTTTTTTATTGTTTCTATCATATCATCATATTGCTTATCATCCCATATTAAAATGGGTTTTCTTTTAGTCTTGATATTTTTGTAGCCTGCACAAGTATTGGTGCATCCACAAAAAACAACAAGCCCATCATAAGATTGGCTTTCCTTTGCCAATTCAAATGTGATTTTACCTGCGAAATCTTCTTTTAACCGTTTCCAGAGTTTTCCGCGGTCATATCTTGGATTGCATCCTCCACAAAATTTTACGCCAAATAACACAAAACCAATCTCCTTTGTTACCAATCATTTATTAGCACTACTTTTTGAATTCCGCTTATTGATTTTTTCAGGAGCCTTTCAGCTGTATCTACAATCTCAAAGCAACCTCCGGGAGTTAAATATGATTTCTTCAATGATAGAATTTCCACGACACCATCTTCAACTTGTTCAACTTCAAAATTACCATATTTTTCTCTTAAAATCGGGAAAACTTCACTTTGAAGAATTTCATTTATTTCATCTAACATTGATATCACTCCGTTGCTGTTAATAAGACAAGAGGCTGTAGAGATCAATGAACCCCTACAGCTAAATGTTTACAATCAGTCTTTTATCCCTGCAATGGCTTTCGCAAGTTCTTTCTTATGATTAATATTTCCTTGTCTTGCAATCATAATTCTCTGGGCTTGAGGTGAACCGGCCCCATGCATGGATTCAGTTCGATAACCTACTGCCGCTGTTCCAAGACACATGTTTTCTATAAGTCTTAAAATCCTCATTCTGTTTACTGTGGGCACACTTGCAATTCCTTTGAAATACTTCTTACAAACTTCGCCGATTTCAGGAGAATTGAAATCCTTCTCTGAAGGCATGGTAACCATAAGGCCGCCAGCAATATCCTCAGCCAATCTTGTAATTTCATATGGGAATCTCGTTACATTTTGTTTACATACATTTGCTAAAAGTAAATCTATCTGATAGTTACCTGCCTCAGTAGGATACCCTTCAGCTGAACAAGCAATACCGCAGCAAAATAAAGTTTCATTTAAATGTGTCATTTCTATCAGCTTATCTTTTAAATGAGAAGCTTTCGCAGCACCATTATAATCTGCCGCCAAAGCAGCCGCACCAATTAGAACATCGCCTACGCCAACTTTACATCCACCATAACTTTGTCTATGATATCCTGCAAACCTTTCAACCAGCATACCCGCAAAATCATATTCGCCACAAAGAAATATTCTATCATTTGGTACAAAAACATCATCAAATACAACCAACGCTTCTTGACCACCAAATTGCTTGTTTCCTAAATCAACATCCGCGCCTTCTTCTAATTTTCTTGTATCACATGATTGTCTTCCATAAATCATATACAATCCTTCTGCATTTGATGGGACTGCAAAGGATACAGCATAGTCTTTATCTTCTTCTTTCATAGCAATTGTAGGCATAATAAGATGTTCATGAGAGTTAATTGAACCTGTTTGATGCGCCTTTGCACCTCTTACAACAATACCATCAGGTCGTCTTTCTACAATACGTAAATACAAATCAGGATCTTCCTGTTGACTAGGAGAAAGTCCCCTATCGCCTTTAGGATCCGTCATAGCGCCATCAACTGTTAAATCTTCTTCACTTACATATTCAAGATACTTTTTAAAATTTTCATGATACTTTGTTCCATATTTTTTATCCACTTCATAGGTTGTGGAAAATTCCGCATTAAATGCGTCCATACCTACACATCTTTGAAAACAAGTAGCTGTTTTTTGTCCCAACAACCTTTGCATTTTAACTTTTTTTCTTAAATCGTCCGTGCTTTGATGAAGATGTGTAAATCTGTTTATTTTATTTCCTGTTAATACAGATGTAGCCGTCATAAGGTCTTCGTATTCTGCTTCATGTGCAAGATCATATGTCATTGCTACAGAATTAATAGAAGGTCGAATAATTGGATGGTCAACAAAATTCTCAACCACTTCACCAAACATATAAACTTTTGTGTTCAGCTTTCTCAAGCTTTCAATATACTGCTCACCAGTCATAAGTGCCATATTAAATCCACTCCTTTATATTAGTATTCGGATTGTAATTCCATATACTAATATATGCAAATTGTATGCCACTACTTGTCTTTGTTCAGTATTTGTTTTGCCATATTAATAAGGTCCTCATTAACAGAGGTGTCTAATACAACATCCTCTACTTCTGGCAACTCTTCCATAAGTATCGCCTTCACAGTGTCTTCTATGGTATATTGTGCCGCAGGGCAGCTGCCGCAAGCTCCTACAAGTTTCACCTTAACAACACCATCATGAATGCCCGTGATTTCTGCCCCACCGAAGTGTTCTTCAAGTATGGGATTTACTTTTTCTTTGATGACTTTTAATACTGCTTCATACATGACATCATCTCCTTTTCAAGATATAAATTTCATAAAATGAGAAGTACATATCTCACTTTTGCTTATTCGCTGTGCGTATTTGCAACAGAAGATTGTTAATAAAAAATCATTGTTATTATGCCATCCAGGCTGGATGCTCTTTGTAGACAAAAATTCATTAGATGCAAATATGCAACATCATGTGCGATTTTGCACACGTCATGTATCTCTTTGCCTTTTCCTTACAAAAGTCGAAGGGTCAATCCCCAAATCTTTCGCTGCATCTCTTACATTGCCGTGTTTTATATAAGCTCTTTTTATCATTTGAGACTCTAATCTGTTCACAGCCTCCTTAAGGGACATGTTTTCGAAACTGTCTACAAGCGTCCCTTCACACACCTCAATGATCTTTTGAGGCAAATCATCCATTGCGATGGTCTCATGGTTGCTCATAACCACAAGGCGCTCGATTAAGTTCCTTAGTTGTCTAATATTACCTGGCCACTGGTATTCCATTAATATTTCCGCTACTTTTGAATCCAGCTTTTTATTGTATCCATGTTTATGATTATACATGTCCATATAGTGCTTTAAGAGAGCTAAAATATCGTGTTTTCGTTCCCTCAATGGAGGGATCAAAATGGGTACCACATTTAACCGATAATACAAATCTTCTCTGAAGAGATTATTCTTTATCATTTCATCTAAATCCCTATTGGTTGCAGTAATGACTCGAATATCCACATCGATTATTTTAATGCCCCCAATTCTTTGGATTTTATTCTCTTGAAGCACCCTTAAAAGCTTAACTTGCATGTTCAGAGGCAATTCGCCCACTTCATCAAGAAAAATAGTGCCTCCATCTGCTACTTCAAAAAGGCCCATCTTACCTTTTTCCAAAGCGCCTGTAAAGGCTCCTTTTTCGTATCCAAAAAGCTCAGATTCCAAAAGATTTTCAGGTATCGCACCACAATTCACTTTTATAAACTGACTCTTTGATCTTTTGCTATTTTTATGAATAAATTTTGCAACTTCTTCTTTGCCAACACCAGTTTCACCAAGAATCAATACGGTTGTATCAACCTTCGCAACACGCATCGCTTTTCTGAGTATCTCCAAAGTGGATTCATCTTCGGCAATCATATCAGAGCTTTCCAACAACTGAAGTCGCATCTCTTCTATTTCCGAGTAATACTTTTCTGCTAAAACCTTATTTTCTTCTAGCTCTTCCTTTAAGCCCTTTAATTCTGTAACGTCTCGGACATTGGTTACCACAAGAATAATATCTCCCGATTTATCTAAAATTGGCGTACTTGTTACAAGGGCCTCTTTACCCGTTCGAAACTTCTGAAGAATTGTTGTTACTTTTTTGTTCTTTAATACCATTATGGTCGCAGACTTAGACAACAGCCCTTTCTTCTCAATATCTCTCATATTCTCTCCCAAAACGTCTTCACGCCTAAGGCCCGTTATACGTTCATAGGAATGATTTACATACAAGGTATCCGCTTCTCCATCCGTAATATATAAACCGTCGTAAGACGATTCAAGAACTGCTTCAAAATTATCAAGAAGAAGCTTAAAGGATTGTGGACTTATTTTTTTTTGACTCATGCCAATCACCCTTCTTAATCTTTTCAAGTATTATACCAAAAAAAAAAATAAATGGATAGGGGGATAGTATAGGTTACAGGTTACAGGTGACAGGTAACAGCGGATAGGGGACAGGAGCAGTGCTTAATGAACAATGAATAATGAATAATGAAGAATTAATATGGAAATTTGCAATAAATCAAATTTCTTCCTTCAATCTTAAATCCTAAATCTTAAATCCTTTCCCTGTCACCTATCACCTGTGCCCTGTCTCCTATAACCGTTTCTTCTTGATAAAGCAATTTACAAATATCATTTTCTAATTCTCTAACGTTGGCATAACGTAATTCTTTTGCAAAGAAAGTACACTTATGGATGACTTGGGATATATTTTTAGAAAGGTTTCTTTCTGGTTGGAAATGAAGGGTTGTCTTAGGATGTTGACCTATAAGAATATAATACATTACCTGCCCAATCCCATAAATGTCTGATCGTTGATCTATTTTTGTTGAAATATTTTGCTCTGGAGCGGCATATCCTTCGGTTCCAAAACATCTGTAGTCCATATCCAAAGCTTTACATTTAGAAGCTCCGAAATCTATAAGTTTAATGGTTTCATCTGAAGACACAATAATATTCGAAGGTTTAATATCGCCATGAATGATGGGAAATGGTTTCATCTCATGAATATATGTCAAGACCTTACTGAGCGCATACATCCATTCCAAACTTTTTCTGCCATGAACTTTTCCTTTATCTTTCACCACGGATTCTAAAGTATCTCCTTCAAAGAACTCTTCCACCATGTATTGGTTACTATTCTCCTCAAAATAATCCACCACCTTGGGAATGCTGTGATGGTTGAGCTTTGCTAATAAAATGGTTTCCACGGGCATAGGCCTATGGAGGCATTGTCGCCACTCTTTAACAACCCAAAGTGTGTGAAGGTGCACATGTTCAACAAGGAAAACATTATTTTTTCCTTTACTCTTAAGATTGAGTATCACTTTATATTTCTTGTTTAGGATGCTGCCTTTTTGCATTACTTTTCTCTTCTTTCTTTAATAACTTGTGATAGTATTTATGAATGAACCCTACGTCAATGGCCCCTACGATGATTAACAAACCTACATACTGATGCATTTTTAGTATTCCTTGGATGAGAATGCTGCCCATGGTCAGAATCAGTACTGCCTGCAGTATTATAAAAAGTTGCCGTTTTTTATCATAGCCTTTTGCATTTTTTATGTATTTTTTTATCCTTGATTCAGGCACTTTCTTTTCTATATGGAGATCCTCAATTTCAAATGGCAAACACAGCTCTTGTTCATCCAAGATGATGCTTTTAAAATCACTTATATTAAAGCTTTCATTAGAAATTGCCTTTAGCATGCGGACCTGAAAATCTTTCTCAGATTCCTCAAGAAAGGAACTCGCCAATGTTGAAATAAAATTTTTCAAATAAGTATCTTCTTGAACAGATATATCAAAAGGAAGATAAATCATGTTCGGTTTGTTTTCATCCTTTGTTATGAAAATTAATCCTGGCATCAACAAAAGAGCATTGGGATTTAATAGATAATCTTGTGCCTTTTTTAGCACCTCAAAAATATCCAAAAGAATTTGTAGAAATTCGCTCTTTGAAAGACAACCTTTCTGATGTATAAAGGAGGAAAAGGATTCCATTTTATCTATGTCGTAATAAATGCGACAGCATCCTTCACTATCCATCATCGTCATATCCAGCAAACCATTGATACTGTTGGAATGAACCATCTCATATTGATAGAATATCACCTCTTTGTTTTTTCCCAGTTCAATACACAACCTTTTTTTTCCGTAAACATTTAGAAACTCAACGCTACCAAAATCAAAATGATGCTTTTCCTCTTTAATTGTACTACTCTCAAATTTGTACTTTATTCTTGAAAACTCTAATATGTCATAATTATTTAATAAGTACTTTTGATTTGGCAAAAGCTTTTTACCGTTTAAACAAGTTCCATTTTTAGAATTCAAATCTATGAGATAATATTTTTTGTTTTCTTGAACAATTGTTGCATGACTTCTACTAATTATTCCTTCATCTATACACAAATCTGCATTGTTATAATGATCTATTTTTCTTCCGATATTGAATCGTTTATTGGAGTGAACTGAATACTTCTTGCCATTATAGACACTAACAAGATAAGTTTCATCTATATAATCTCTCTGGCACAGATTTCTTTCTGTGTTTTCAGTCATATGAACGCCTCCCTTTAACTCTTAAATAACAAGAAACAAGAAACAGTAAATCATTAGTGGAATGCATTGGGTTTGCATTTTTTACAAGGCATATATCCTTGATGTTCTGCATCTACTAACTCTATAGAAACCACATACTTATCAACCAACACACAGTTTTTGGTATGATAAACTTTTCCACTTTTTTCAAAAATATAAATGTTTGAACCATTCTTAAGTTCACTGGCTTCACAAAGCTTGCAAGCCTCATATTCCCCTCTTATGCCCCTTGTTAAAATTTTTAAAACAGGGTAATTACTGATTAGCATGCAATTTTTATCGTGGTATCTTTCTCCTGCCCTTGGAAATATAAAAACAATCTTTCCTTTATAATTCTCAGCCATCTCTTCAAAGTTCATTGGATTTTTGCTTTTTTCTGTACCAACCCAAGCTCTTGAAATAACCCTCTGTGTCAGGAAAATATCACGGGCAAACTGGATAGGAAATGGAATCTCAACTTGACTGATACTTATAGCTTCAATCAAATAATCCGAGTCTATATAATAGGGGTCATCTACCAAATAGTCATCATATCGACCATCAAACAAATATCTGAATTCAACAACGGTAGGCCCTTCCGATACATACATGGCATCCCATGCTTTTTCGGTAAAATGTTGACGAATTTTTGAGTGGATTTGCTTTTTTAAAGGTTCTGCCATGCCCAATAGTCCAGACAATTCTTCTGGGCACATTTTATACTCCAGATAGGCTTCTGACGCCACTTTTACCACCTGGTCAGAAAGAGCATGTTGAAGGCATTCTTGTGCCAAATACAATTTCATAATAAAGCCTATGGTACAGATAGAAATAATGAATATTGGCAGAAAAATAGCCGCTTCTATGGTTACAGACCCTTTACCATTCATTCGTCTTTTCATTATTTTCCTCTTCTAAAAGCCGTGTTGGACTTCAACTTTTATATTTTTTCTTATTGAACCAGGTTGCTTAATAGACTCAGGCATCCATGAGAGGGTGAGAAATCTATATTTTATGGAAAACTCTGCTTTTACATTTAAGACCCCGGTATAATACTTAGTTTCGAAATCCCTATAGTGGCGACCTTTCATATTAATCTGAATTAAATCTAAGGTTCTATAAAGCTTTTTTTCTTTGTTCTTCATCAATAAAAATATTCTTAAATAATCTTCATAAGAAAACATATTGGGTTGAATGTTTGTATCAGACTTTTTTGTCATCTCAGGGGAAGGGTTGTCTCCTTTATGACTCATGAAATTTTCAAATGACAATACCCAACTTTCTTTGCTTTTTATGAAAGCTACTTTCTCTCCTTTAACCAATTTACTTATGTCTTCATCTGCTTCTGCTCCTGCCCACGCGGAAGCAATAATAAATTGTAGTAGAAAAGTACCGGTACCTCCAGAGAGTGCCACTGCTATTTCCATAACCTGCGCCCTCTTATGGGGGTCACTATAGATATGTAAAAGATTCATGCCACTTCTCACAAGAGAAAGATGAGATTTAAACTTTGTATAATTATCTTGATCCTTCAATTCCCCATATAAAATATACTCTACTTCATGATCAAAAAAGTGTGTCTTGTCCTGGGAACTGGTTATATGATTCCTGAAAAATGTAAGAATATATTCATTGACATAAAGGTTATTTTTTAGTTGTTCACCTTTCAACCCGTCTCCCTTTAGTTGGCTCAGTATGTTCACCAAGGTGTCTTTTTTATTTGGGTTATTCTCCACAGTCTCATGGAGATGTGAAGGTAATTTTGTGATAATATAGCTATTCTTTAATGCCACATTGCCCTTTAAATCATCTTGTTGCGCCCCACTCTTCGAGAAGTTAGGAGTAAAGATCTCTTGGTTACGAGTCTCTCCCATCATGTATTGGATTTGCGAAACAGAAAAGGGTTCTATGTCATAACTGGAATCATACTCAAGCAAGAAAGTATTAAAAGCTTTTTTGTAGCTTTCTTTTGCCCCTTTATAGCTCATATCCTTGTCCAGTAAGCTTTCGATTTGCGAGCGCACATTTTCTATTGTAATATCAGATTCTATATCCAATTTTGTTCCTAATTTTTCAGATTTATCTTCTAACTTTTGGATTTCTATTTCTTTAACAAAATGCTCCAATTGTTTTTCAATGGCTTTTCCATTGGATTCTATAATTTGTTCAGCACCATAAAATAGATTCTCTGCATGCGCTCCCACAAGCTTTCTTATGATTTCCATATCACTTTCTATTGAAACTTTAACAGAATCTAACACCCCACTTCCAAATTGTTTTATAAAAGTATCAACTTCATTCACAAGTTCATTGGCATCTTCTATAGATATTTTTATTTGTTGTATTGTTGAAAGTGCTTTATTACAAGATTTTTTACGGTCCTCATAGAATTCATAATAACTGTGGCGCTCTATGCCCTTCATCGCCTTTTCGCATTTCTTTATCTCCCCAGATATGCTCCTGAGGCGTATCTCATAATAGAGTTTCTTTTCTTCATCCGTCATACTGATTTTTGCAATTCTTATTCTTTTCTCCAGTGCTTTTAAACATTTTATACGGCAACGATATCCTACATAAGTATCTAACTGGGTCAAATAATCATCCGATAAATTGCGAAGCTGATCTTGGGAATACAGCAAACTCATTAACTTCTCTTTTTCACTTGTCTTCAATAATGGATGAATACTATTCTCATATTGTCTTGGATTTTTCACCCCAATGCTCTTAATAAAAGGTGTGTGAATCGTAAACTTCTTTCCCTCTATGAAGAACCATCCATCACTGTATTTCCTTAAATGATTGAGATACTCTTCTAAATTTGCCAGCTTTTTAAATACAGCCGTGGCCTTATTGACCAGTTCTAGGCTGTTTGATGCTTTGCTCACATTTTCTATTTGTTCTGAGAAATCGTAAAGATGTCCAAGAGGCGCTCGATATTTCATAAACTCTGTTATTTGGTTTTCAAAAATCATTATATTGTTCAATGATTTTGCATCCGTGTCTACAGAAATTTTTTCAACACGAAAATCGTATAGCTCTGCTGTATTCTCAGTCAAAGATATGTTTAAATCTGGATTCAGCATTCTATTGGTATACGCTGCAATCTTTTCTTCAATTCCAACTTCACTCTCACAAACTGCAAATAAACCATACTCTGTTTTTAAATTCCTGTCATACTCGGAAAGAACGGATCGAGAGGCAATGTCCACCGCTCTTTGAGCATGAATCTCAGCCGTGCGCATTCCTGCTATATCTGTTAAAACAGCCGCAACAATAAACAGACTGACAAATATGATGCTTAAAAATACGGCAACAGAACCTTGTTGTGAGTTGATTTTATGAATATTTATCCTCTTCAAAAAACAATACCTCTTATTTTATTTCCATTTTTTCTGACCTTTGTACTGCCTTCTCAAAAATATGGTCAATTCCTGAATAGGCCTCATCTAAAATTAAATCTGCATTTCTTATATACTCTGCCTCATCATGCACATAATAGATAGCTCTAGTTTCATTATTACGCTTTTCCTCTTGTGACTTAAAAAGAGGTATTATGTATGTGTTGTGTGTCATAATCTCCATTTGTGAATACATAAGCTGGCATATAAACCTTGTCTTGATTTTCGGATTCTTTGACAAAGCATATTTTCTCAAGTAATGATCCATATAGGGCTCTATGTCCTCTAAAATTCCTTGATTATCTCTTAAATAGTAATACAATCTATTCTCTGGTTTTAAATCTTTTGTTAAAATGGTACCTGCTAAATAATAGCCTTCTCTCTCTGAAGCCATGTCTACAACAGACTGAAGGCAAGTTTGTTGATACATATGAATAAGAATATAAATCGTTGTAATAAGTGTTAGTATGATTATGGGAAAAACCAATGCCGCTTCCACAAGAATGCTCCCTTTGTTTTCCTTTAATTTTGCCTTCATTTTTTCACCTACATATCACTGAAATCAGAACCTACCAAATCATTAAAGACCCCTGTAATAAAATCCCCAATTTTACCTTTGAAAAGAATGCCCATTCCAATAGCAATTGCAATAAGAATCGCCACCTGGACCATCTCCATTCCCTTCTCATCTTTAAGTAAACTTTTTACTCTCCTAATCAATTTTCTTCCCCCTTTTATCATAGTTTATGGTTTGTAGTTCGTGGTTCGTGGTTCATGCTTTATGGTTTGTAGTTCGTGGTTAGTGGTATATGGTTTGTAGTTCGTTCGTGGTTCGTGTTTTATGGTTTATGGTTTATGGTTTGTAGTTCGTGATGTATGGTTTATGATTTTAATATATAGATTAAAGATTTTGGCTTGTCAAAATCAACCCCAACTCTTATCTATTATCTGTTATCTCTTATCTCTTTCTCTTGCCTCTACCCCCTACATCTCCATCAATGCAGGTGTTATGATTATGGTGATCAGTACCACCAAAAGAATAACCAGTGGAAAGGTAAGTTTTGTTTCTGCAAGTCTTCCAATCTCTTCCGCCTTACTCTTTCGATTGTGCCAAGCTTGATCTGCCTCTAACTGAAGTTTTTCCGTTAATGTACTTCCCATATGAATGTTCTCACTCACGATTGAAACAAACCGCATTATTTCTTTCACATGACACCTATTGGCAAAAGTTTTTAGTTCCAACTCTAAAGAGGTTCCACTTTCCCCCACATTTCTCATGGCTTTAAAAAGCTCATCATATAAGGGTTTTTTATTCTTTCCCTGAGAATATTTATCATAGTCGTAAGCAATCTTTTCCAAAGCGCTCTGGACGATTAACCCAGTATTCATGAGTAAAACCAACTTACTGATAAAATCCGGAAAGTCCTTTTCAATTTCTATTCTTTTCTGCTTAATACGCTTATTGACTTTGCTGTATCTCCCTGAAAATAGCATAATCAAAGTAAAAATTAGAATCATCATAATGGGCTTTACATATTGAATTGTGTCTGTTAACCATTTAATGGATACATCTTCAAAAGTTTTAGGGAGTACAACATAATCTTCTTCATTCTCGTTATTTAACGTTTCTATTGTTTCATCTAACCTCCAATTTATAATTTCTTCAGAAGATGCCTGACTCTCAAAAGGCACAATGGTTAATTCCACCGGATATGTTTCTAATTGATTCTGAAGTTTTATTTCTGCCCATAGGACAAGCCTCTCTGCCCCTTCAATCTCATGAGAGTACACATTGCCTCTTTCATCCACCAAACTCGGCATTTCCGATGTCCACTTAATGGTTGCATAAGTATTAGGGTCCTTTGTATAGAGCTTGAGGGGTTTGTATACGTGATCTAAATCCGTATTATCTGCTAATATTTCCAAATCTATTTGCTTTTTAGTTTTTTCTAAAGCTTGGTTGACCTCCTCTTGAGTTAGTAATTTACGTTTTACTGTAATGGATCTGGTTTGAATATATTCCTCATCTTCATATGACATTACTGCTTGAACATCGCAAAGGGTATCTCCCTCTTCCCATAATGGTCTTTGTATTTTAAAAATCTCTTTATCCTCAAATTGCTCTTTAAAGGAGGCTACCGCTAAAAAAATACAAAAAACCAATACCACAAGATAAAAGTAAGCAGCTATTCTGATTTTATCCATTTTTAAATTATGTAAATAATCTTTTTCTCCATAGAGTTCAAGATATTTGTCTTTCAGCAAATCTTCCGAACCAAAAAATTTTTTAGGAAATATCTTTATCATTACCATTGCAGCAGGATAAAGAAAGCTCTCCAAAGATTTAGGTCCTCTTTCATAAAACCCATATTTCCTCTTCCCATATAAGAATACCCCTATCAAAAAAACTAAAATTATTACAAACATTATAATCAGCATCCCTACACCTCAATATCTGTTATTTTCGAACTCCATTTATAGGATACTCCAATGGCTAACAAGCCAATTGTCATAACAACTCTTCCAATAAGTGTTGTATACATTTCATTCAAATACCCTGGGGAAACAAAGGTAAGAAATAGTATTACGATAAACGGCATTGCGGTTAATATTCGAGCTTCGTATTTTTTTTGTGCAATGAGGGTATGAATTTCTCTCTTGATATTATTTTTTCAATAATGGTCTT
>JADQBM010000107.1:0-4021 GCA_016278615.1 Clostridia bacterium
CTGCACTCCCCTTTTTTATATAATAGAAAATCGATATTTCCTATTATATAAAAAAGATTTTGCCAAAGCAAAATCCTCCTTAACTCTTATCTTTTATCTCTTATCTTTTATCTTATAAGCTATTCGATACCTTATACAACTCATCGCTTTCAGGTGGTTGAATTTCTATTGCATCCCCATCTTTCAACATAACTTTTCCTTTTTCCGTCATCACACCTATTTGTGAAGCTGGTATTTTTTCTTTTGTTAAAGCGTCAATAAGTTTCTCTTTTTTTTCTTCAGATACAACAATCATCATACACCCACTGGAAATAAGCTTCAAAAAATCCAAATGAAGTGTCTTGCATATTTTAATGGTTTCTGGGGCAACTGGAATTTTATCATAATCAATCCATGCACCTGCTCCAGACTTCTCACACATCTCCCAAACAGCTCCCAAAACGCCACCTTCTGTTACATCATGCATCTGTAAAACACCAATTTCCCCAGCAATAAGACCTTCTTTCACAACACTTAAGTCTTTTAGCATTTCTTTTGATCGCCTGAGTTCTTCATCAGAAAGAGATGTTTTCAATTTTTCCCAATAATCCGTCGCTATGATCCCTGTTCCTTCTAGCCCAGCATTCTTGGTCAAAATTATGGCGTCTCCTGGTTTAACAGCTTCTTTATTCATTAAACGATCCTTCTTGCCTTTTCCAATTGCAGTGGACACAATAACTGCTTGATTAACAGCATCTGTCACCTCAGTATGTCCTCCAATAATTTCAACATTCAATTTTTCTGCTTCTTCGGAAGCTTGTCTCATAATCTCTTCTACTTGATCTTTTGTGGTCCCCTCAGGTACCATTATAGTTAATAAAATTCCTAGTGGTTCTACTCCTGAAGATGCAATGTCGTTACATGAAATATGAACAGCCAAACGGCCCACTTCATTAACGGCCCCCGTAATAGGGTCCGTTGACAGGACACAAGCGTCCTCTCCGAAATCAACAACTGCACAGTCTTCTCCGATCGCAGGCCTTACAAGGACTTCTTTTCTGCGAAATTTTATATGGTTAAAAACAATACTTTTTAATAATTCACTATCTAATTTTCCGGTTTTCATGATTCCCCCTACCTTCTTTTCTTTCTATCAAATTGTAAATATAATGATCCTTATTTGTCAATTTATTTCATAAAGATTTTTTTCCACTCCTTTGGGCTCAGTCTTTTATGAGGGGAGATAATATACTCAACCTCAATATCCTCAGGTTCAATATTATGGAGAACAAGAACCTCCGCATTGTAATTTTCTAATAAGTCCATTCTTTTATCAAGATTATCTTTAAAACTTAATGAGGTTCCCCAATAAGCCTTTAAAAGTTGCTTTCCCTTTAACTTAATATATTGATTCGCTTCATTAAACACGTCTATCTCTTTTAAAAAGAAAGGCGCATATACTTCATTTGCAAGATTCTCATTTGCTACCCAACATTTTTCGGGTTTAATCTTGATGCCTAAAACGACGCTATTGGCATAAAAAGAAAAAGAATTCTTATAATTCATACTGGCAAAAATGGCTCTATTTCGCAGAACCCATTTCGGAATGTTCTCTGCCTTTTCTCTTTCTATGAAACTATGGAACCCTTTGTATTTTGTATTATAAGTTACTTTGTCGTCATAATTGATTCCATTCTTAAGAGTTTCTTTCAAATCATAAAGGCTGATAATATGATATATTTTTTGAGTATCTCTATAGTCATTAAAAATCAAGACAAATCCTCCTGTTATGTCTGTTCTACTTTTAGCATGTTTCTTTCAAAATGTTAATATACATTTGAATATATTCTATTTTTTTCTCATTTTTTTTAATTATTTGTAAAGACTAAGAATTGGGAGGAAGACAAATGGAAACTTGTAAATTTAATGATTGTATTTTTTATGAAGAGGGAAGATGTTCTTTACAGCATATGTTCTCTTCTTATACCCCACTAAATTCTTGCGCCTATTTTAGGCCGAAAGAAACTAAAGTTCATGAATATGAAGAGACCTATTTTTAAGTATCTCTATTTTTTTCTATACCAAGCTCTTTAAGTTTTCTATAAAGAGTTGCTTCGCTGATTTCTAAAATATCAGCGGTTTTTCTTTTTCCATCAACTGAATATCCTGTTTCCTGCATAGTTTTATCAATAATGTTTCTTTGATAATCATCTGTAAGACTTTTTAAAGACTTCTTCTTAATCTTCCAGTTCTTATTTCTAATTCTTACTGGGAGATTTTCTAGGTTAATAAGATGTGATTCTTCCATATTTACAGCATATTCAACCACATTTTCTAATTCTCTTACATTTCCTGGCCAGCTGTATTCCATTAACAAATCCAGAGCATCTCTTTGAAAAAAATCAATTTTTTTATTCAATTTCTCATTAAACTTAGCAAGCGCATATTCCAAAAGCACCCTAACATCTTCCTGTCTTTCCCGAAGAGGGGGAATACGAATGGGGATCACATTTAATCTAAAAAACAGATCCTCTCGAAACTCATGACTTCGAATCATTTCCTCAAGGTTTTTATTTGTAGCTGCAATGATTCTAACATCAATGGGTATGGTCCTAATGCCACCTACTCGCTCGAGTTGTCTGTTTTGGATAACATGCAAAAGCTTTACTTGCAAGTGAATGGGCATGTCTCCTATTTCATCTAAAAAAATAGTTCCTTTATCTGCAAGCTCAAATTTTCCAACTTTGCTTTTATCGGCTCCAGTAAAAGCACCTTTTTCATATCCAAAAAGCTCGCTTTCCAGCAAAGTTTCAGGAATAGCACCGCAATTAACCGTTATAAACGAATTATCTTTCCTTGGACTTGCAAAATGGATAGATCGAGCAAAAAGTTCTTTTCCGGTTCCGCTCTCACCAGTAATGAGAACCGTGGAATCACTACTGGAAACTTGTAAAGAACGTTTCTTTACGTCTTCAATGGCCTCACTCTTTCCTATGATATCCTCAAAACAAGTCATCTTATTTCTACCCGTCATGTGATATATTCGTGTTCTTACTTCTGTAATATTCTGAAAAGAGATAACCGCTCCCAAAACAGAATCATTTTTTCCTGTTTCATTATAAATGTCCACAATAGGCATAATGTTACACAGAAAATGCCGGATGACTTTACCTTTATCTTCATATATTTCTTCTTTATCTTTAGCAGGAATGCCTGTTTCTATGACTTTCCTTGCTTCTTCGGCAGACCAAATTGAAGATAGGGACAAACCTAAAATTTCATCCTTAAATTTCCCTAATAACTGCTGTGCCATATAATTGCAAGATACAATTTTCAAATCTATATTCACAGTCATTATGCCATCATGAATGGATTCGATTGTCGCTTTTAATTCATTACTGTTTTTAACTTCTGCTAATTTACTTGCAATGAGAAATGCCATACGATTTAAAAATAGAAATAAATGTTCCTGACTATTTTCTATCTTCTCTTTTTGAGTTTCGGTGAAAGCTACTAAACCAATTAATCCGATGGTTCTATTTTCATATTTTATGGGACAGCATAGTTCTGCAAGTTCTCCTTCTTGGGCATGATACTCAAGGTCTTCAGCAGGGCTGAGGTTGATATATGTCTCACCAGTTTTCAATAGTCTTGAATAAATATATCCAGAATTCAAATCCCCCTCTTCTTCATAAGTCCCTATTTTATTCTTATAACGTCCCGTTCCCCCAATGATTTTCATTTGGTCATCGATAATCTCTGTCTCAATTTCCAAAGCTTCCGTAATGGCCTCTGCAATCTGAAACACCGTTGTTTGAATAATCGATAAAGTATACATAAATTGGTTCCTTTCTTAATATTACAAATTAGAGTCTTACGGACAACCGCAAGGGTCGTCCCTACACATCTCTATTCCCTGTTTTTCTGTCACCTGTCTTACGGACAACCGCAAGGGTCGTCCCTGCACATCCCTAATCCCTGTTTTTCTGTCACCTGTCTTACGGACAACCGCAAGGGTCGTCCCTGCACATCCCTAATCCCT
>JADQBM010000107.1:4031-7876 GCA_016278615.1 Clostridia bacterium
TGTCACCTGTCTTACGGACAACCGCAAGGGTCGTCCCTGCACATCCCTAATCCCTAATCCCTAATCTCTTATCTCTTATCTTTTATCTTTCTTTCCCCTATCCCCTGTGCCTCATCCTATTATTCTTGCGGCCATTTGTCAATATTGAAAAATAATTTTGTATTATTGAGAATTAATTGTTAGCAAAGTAACCTCTTTTCATTAAAAAGGTTGAAATTAAACATTTCAAAAATTTGGCACATATTTTGCTCTTATATGGTCATGTAATATATTTGAAAGGAGATCCTAACATGATTACAGACAAAAAAACCCCTTACAGACTTGTGTCTGATGAGCAACTTAGTCAATTAAGAGCTCGTGAAGATAAACTATTTGTTGAAAGGACAAGAAAAAGCAAAGAAACTTTTGACAATGCTCAAGAAATGCTCCTAAACGGTGTTCCTATGCCATGGATGGGTGACTGGGGAACCTCTTATCCAGTTTTTATTAGCACGGCATACAAAAACCGATTAACAGACATAGACGACAACGTGTACATTGATTTTTGCCTTGGTGATACAGGCGCAATGTTCGGTCACTCTCCAGAGGCAACTGCCAATATCGTCTCAAAACAGGTAAGGCAGGGCATTACCACCATGATGCCTTCCACAGATTCTTTAGAGATTGGCAAAGAGTTGGGCAAACGCTTCGGATTGCCCCTCTGGCAGGTTGCAATGACTGCTACTGAGGCAAATCGTTATGTTATCCGTATTTGTCGTACGTTAACTGGACGTCCAAAAGTTCTCTCAATAAACGAGAGCTACCATGGTAGCTTGGATGAGACACTACCGCACATCGGTCCTAAGGGAAAGCTGGAGCTCCGCTCCGAATATGACATGAACCCTGGCGTTCCAAAAGAAGCTCTAAGTCGAGTTGTTGAGTTCAATGATATTGAAGCACTAGAGCGAGAACTGGCTCATAAAGATTGTGCCTGTGTTTTAGCAGAGCCTATAATGACCAACTGCGGCATGGTCCTTCCTGATGCAGGCTATCACGAAAAGCTACGTGAGCTCTGTACAAAGTACGGCACTTACCTGATTATTGATGAAACCCACACCTTCTCCAATGGCTATGGCGGCTATACCAAAGCCTATGGTCTAAAACCGGACTTTATCACTCTGGGCAAATCAATTGCTGGTGGTATTCCTGTTGCAGTCTACGGTTTCACAAAAGAAATTGGTGCAAGCATTAATGAAACTTTTGGGCGCAAAGGTGTTTCAGATCCAATGGGCATCAGTGGTACGCTTTCAGCCAATGCCTTTGCCATCGCTGCGATGCGTGAAACCCTACAAAAAGTGGCCACCCCAGAGGCCTTTGAGAAGATGTTTGCCGGACAAGAACGCCTATCAGATGGGTTGGACGCAATTTTATCCAAGTACAATATTCCTTGGAGCCTTACCCGCAGCGGTGCCCGTTGCGAGTTGCAGTTTATGCCGACTCTTCCAAAAAATGGGACTAATGCCAAGGATCATTTTGACTGGGAACTCATGTACTATACGCATATTTACCTATCTAACCGTGGGATTGTCATCACTCCCTTCCATAACATGATGCTTATTTCACCAGTGACCAGTGACGAAGACATAGATTGCCTCATAAAAGGATGGGACGATTGCTTGGCAGAACTTGCTGAGTTAGGAAGAAAATAATCGAGTTGGATTTGGACTCATTTTCCAAATATTCATAAATTAACTTGATTTTAGCACAACTTTAAAATAGGCTTATATTATATGTTTAGGTGAGTGGCGGGTCTCCGTGCTCGCCTATATGATTAAAAAGTATTGGAGTGATAAAATGTGAGTCGTTTTAATGAAAAAGTTGTCTTGATCACTGGAGGAAGCAGTGGTATTGGAAAAGCAACAGCTGAGCAATTTGCCAAAGAGAATGCCAAGGTTTTTATATGTGGCAGAAATGAAGAAAAACTTAATGAAGTTAATAAGGAATTCATAAAGAACGGATTGAGCATTGAAGTGATTTCAGGAGATATTTCAAATGTCTCGGAATGTGAAAAATTAATAAAACACGTCATTAATAATACCAGCCAACTAGATATCTTGGTTAATTGTGCCGGCGTCCATGTAGAAGGAAAAACGGATTCCATGACGGAAGATATGTGGGATACAGTGGTGGATACAAACCTTAAGGGCACTTTTTTTATGATCCGATATGCCATACCTTTTCTTGAAAAGGTACAGGGTTGTATCGTAAACGTTTCTTCTGATGCTGGGCTCATTGGAAACACCGAGTCTGCCATTTATTGTGCTTCAAAAGGCGGTGTCACATTACTAACCAAAGCTTTGGCCGTCGAGCTTCAGGCAAGAGGCATCCGAGTTAATGCCGTATGCCCCAGCGAAGTGGATACGCCTATGTTAGATGCCTATATCCATGAAGC
The DNA here is from genome assembly GCA_016278615.1 of Clostridia bacterium. Taxonomy (GTDB): domain Bacteria; phylum Bacillota; class Clostridia; order Peptostreptococcales; family JAAYPU01; genus Soudan-22. Next base: position 6,463 of record JADQBM010000107.1, read on the forward strand.
AGGCATAAGTAAAGAAGAATGCCTTACTCAAACTTTGCAGAACTATCCTGCAGGCGTAAACCGATTTATCAAACCTGAAGAAGTAGCTGATGCCATTGTTTTCCTTACCTCCCCAAAGACCAAGGCCATAAACGGGGCCTGTCTATCCATTGATTTTGGACTGACGGCGGGGTACTAATTTTACAATTTAAGATTTAATAATTTTTAATTTTTAAAACACTGATTATTTTTGAAAGAGATTATAATGAAATCACACTACTTTATCTAATAATAAAGTATAAAACTATATTCATGTCAACAAATGGGTATAAAGCAAATAATACATCAAGCCTATCAAAAGGTCAAAATGGAATAATCTGTTAAATGAGAAGAATATTAAAAAGCTTGTTTATTTGTTAACTATCATGATATAATTACTTTTGTGACAATAAATTATTTGTTGAAGAGAGGTATTAATATTTATGAAAATGAAATTATTAAGCTTTATAATGGTAGCCACTTTGGTAATTACTTTATTTGCAGGATGCGGTTCAAACACGGATCAACCATCTGAAGAAGTAGATGCAGTAACAACAGCTTCATTAGTTAATGATGCAAGCGCTTTAGAAAAAGCTCTAGGTGTTGATGGTAACTTTGTTGCCGCCATTCTAACTGATTTAACTACAGACGAAGAGTTGGTTTTGGAAGGCGATTTCCATAACAAAAATGATGAGGCTGAAGCTCTTTATCATAAATTAGCTCTTTATGCTCAAGATGAGGATCATAATGTAACAGAAAGATACACTCTAACTGCACCAAAATTAACCATTAAAAGTACAAATGCCAAGATTCAAGGCGGTACTTTTATAGGGGATGTTTATGTAGAAGCAAATGGATTTGTATTACAAGACGCTACAATTGATGGAAACATTTACTTTGCAAGCCAGGAATATAAAGATTCATTTGTTTTACCTACTGAAGAAGGCAAGGCAGGCACAGTGACTGGCACTATGGAAGTAAATGCAGATGTAGATGCAATAGCAACAGTTTCATTAGTTGATAATACAAGTGTTTTAGAAAAAGCTCTAGGTGTTGATGGTAACTTTGTTGCCGCCATTCTAACTGATTTAACTACAGACGAAGAGTTGGTTTTGGAAGGCGATTTCCATAACAAAAATGATGAGGCTGAAGCTCTTTATCATAAATTAGCTCTTTATGCTCAAGATGAGGATCATAATGTAACAGAAAGATACACTCTAACTGCACCAAAATTAACCATTAAAAGTACAAATGCCAAGATTCAAGGCGGTACTTTTATAGGGGATGTTTATGTAGAAGCAAATGGATTTGTATTACAAGACGCTACAATTGATGGAAACATTTACTTTGCAAGCCAGGAATATAAAGATTCATTTGTTTTACCTACTGAAGAAGG
>JADQBM010000107.1:7886-19816 GCA_016278615.1 Clostridia bacterium
TTTACTTTGCAAGCCAGGAATATAAAGATTCATTTGTTTTACCTACTGAAGAAGGTAAGGCAGGCACAGTGACTGGCACTATGGAAGTGAGATAAAAAGTAAGTATGTTTCCTCTAAAACTGTTTTGATTTTCAAAAAACTAAAAATGTAAAATAAAATAGCGGCAATATCGGCATTGATTTTTTCTTTCTTTGCCATTATTGCTGCTATTATTTCTTTAGTTCCCAAAATGTTAATAACAGCTTAAGGTTATACACCAAAAAGTAGTTCTCTTCGAAATGTATGATTCTAAATTTCAATGACTACTTAATGCGTTTCATAATTGGATGATCTGCTTTCAACTCTATCAAATCCCATAAGTTCCCATATAAATCCTTGAATACCGCAACCATTCCATATGATTGATCCTTAGGCTCTCTTACAAATTCGATTCCCCTCGAAACCATTTCATTATAATCTCTCCAAAAATCGTCAGTGTTTAAAAACAGAAAAACCCTACCACCTGACTGGTTCCCTATAAAAGGCTCTTGTTCAGGCTTAGATGCTCTTGCAAGTAATATTGTAGTACCAACGGACCCAGGGGGAGATACTATTACCCACCGCTTATCCTGCTCTGCCTGATAAGTATCTTCGACTAATGTAAAGTTAAGCTTCTTGGTATAAAACTCTATTGCCTCATCATAATCTTTCACTACTAATGCTATGTGAACAATTGATTGAACCATTTTTTTCAACTCCTTCATTTATAATCTTAAAGATTCTTCTTTAATCTTCGATCAAGAGCAAAGGAAATAACGATTATAAGTACTAACAGAATTGTAAATGTTGAACGTGTTATAAATTCTTGGTGCGCTGCTATCCCTAAAATTACTATGATAACAGAAGCAATGATTTTAAATAGAAGTAAATATTTTCTTTGCATCAATAAACCCCTCTATCCTTTAGCATTATTCCATTCATCAAGTTTTATGTATTCTTTAGCATATTCGACAATTTGTTCCAGCGGTACTGCCACAGTATTTTAAATTGAAAAATGAGAGGGAGTCCAGCTGACCCCCATTTGTTGTTCCCCATTATTTCTATTGAAATAGCCATTCTCCTTTTACAACTAACTGAACTTTCCCTCCAACAGAGATGCTATATTTCTCATTTTCTTTCTTTGCAATCGCATTAATTAAAGAAGGACGTTGTATTGAATATCCTTGTTCTATTCGAAGGTTTATTATATTTTTTTGAAAAAAATCATATTTTAGAAGATAACCTGCTAAATTTCCATTGGCACTACCTGTTGCTGGATCCTCAAGAAATCCTGTATCATCCATAAACACACGTACATGAAGGTCGTTTCTTATATCTTCAACTTCTCTCGAGAACACAAGAAGATTAGACTTATAAGTATGATTAATAAAATCATTAAACTTATCATGATTTACGCAACATCTCTTTACAGCATCTAAAGATTTGAGAGGCACTATGATACAAGGCAACCCTGTAGAAACCACTTGAATAGGATATTCTGAATCAATATCTTCATTATTGATTTTTAAAATGTTAACTATTGTTTCAGTCTTTTTTATTATCATTCCAAATGAAGGTTCATTCTGAGTCATTATAAGCTCATCTTTATTGATGGAAACGGGTATTTGTCCAATATCAAGATTTAAAACTACTCTTTTACTCTGGCCTCCTTCAAGGACCTTATGAATGACATAAGCAGTCCCTAATGTGGGATGACCAGCAAATGGAACTTCAACATCTGGCGTAAAAATCTTAACATCATAGCCCCCATTTTCTTGTTTGACTGATAATACAAAGCTTGTTTCCGAGAAGTTGATCTCTTTTGCAATTTTTTGCATCTCAATAACTGACAACTCACAATCTGGTACCAATACAGCAAGTTGATTTCCTTGATATTTCTGTTCTGCAAAAACATCAACAATATAAAAATTCATATAAACACCACCTTTCTTTCCAGTATAAACCAATCCTATTTTTTCTATTTAACGGGGAGCCAAGGGCATGTTCATCTCATAATACAGATTCTTCGACTTATTAAAATCAACCAGAAAACAAATAGCTACGATAAAAGACACAACGATGCAGACTATTGCTACTGCTGGGATCAACAGGGCCACAAAGGTCACGGCATTAAAAACTGCGAGAAGTGTCCATGTAGATTTAAGCTTATCTCCATTCAAAAGTATGTTATATTTTCCCTCCGTCTCTTTTACACCCATAACGATGTAATAGGAAATATATAAAGAAATGAAAGTAGACGTAATGGCAAAAAAATAAGACAAAGCACCTAATGACGCAGAAATTCCGAACAAATCCATTAAATACAGAACGCTGGAATAAATAGCCATGCCCGTTGCATATGGTTTAACCTTCATAAACAGCTGGCTTTCACTAGCCACTTCACTCAACCCGTTTATCATAACAATATAACCTATAAAGTCTGGAATCAGGCCGATTTGCGAGTTGCCGAGATTCAGATTGAAATCTAGAAATATCAAGAGGAACCCGATAAATATGTTTTTCATTATACACACTCCATTTTCTTACTGCATCATTTTCATAAATTATACTACAAATGCGACCGAAATGTCCCCTTGGCTTACCCTTAGCTTCTAAGGAGATTTCGCTTTTTTCAAGAAACCACATACTTCGGTTACTAATTTCCGTGCTGCAAATAAAGATGTTAAGGATGGATCCAAACCTGGTGCAACTTCGACAATATCCATACCTATAATCGGGAGTTCAAACAAGCCCTCCAAAATGCCAAGTAATTCTCTTGATGTTAATCCACCAAATTGTGGTGTTCCTGTTCCAGCTGCATATGCTGGGTCTAAACAATCAATATCAAGTGTAAGATAGATTTTATTTAAATGTCCCAGTTGTTTTTTTACTCGTTCCAATGTCTCATTAATGCCTATTTTTGATATTTCCTTTGCTGATAGCACCTGTACAGAATTTTCTTCAAAGAAATCAATCTCATCAGATTCAATTGATCTTATACCTAAAAAGAATATATTTTCTATTCCTTTTACATTCTCAAGCTCCAGGGCTCTACGCTCTGTTGATCCGTGAGATAGTTTATCTCCACCCATATCCTCACATAAATCAAAATGTGCATCAATATGTATGATTCCAAAAGTTTCACTTAGACCTGCATCCACACCCCTTTGAACAGGAATAGTAGTAGAGTGATCTCCACCAATCATTATAAAGAAATTATTGTCATTAACCAATTGAGTTGTCACAGCTTTAGCTTCTTCAAATATATCATCTCTTGAACTTCCCTCAATATTCCCAAGATCTTTAAGCTTCAGTTCTGCAAAAGATTCAAAATCTTCTGTAGTCGGTGATATAGAGTAAGTAATTTCTCTTAATGCATCTGGTGCGTCCTTAGCACCTGATCTAAAGCTTACACTTCCGTCATATGGTATACCAAAAATAACAATATCTGCTTCTTCATTTTTTAAGTCGGGATTATTCAATCCAGCCCACAATTTTTTATCTTTCCATAATTCTTTTTTCATGTTTACCCTCGATTCCATGAGTTCAATTTCTTATTTTTTTGATAATACCCTTTAGATTTTTAGTATAATATTTATAAGTTTAGCATATACTGTAATTTTAAAAAGGGAATCGTTTACTTTGACCATTCAAAAATGTAAAAATTGTTCTAATAAATTCAAATGGGAAGATATTATCAACTTTCTTTCCATCGGGAAAAGTCACCATCCCCAATCGCCTACCGTGGCAAACGAAACGTCTTCTTGGATTGCTTAACGAACTTAAGGCTGATGAATGTTGGCAACAACCTGTTATATGATGTTGCACATAGAAGCTACCAATAAACTCTTTGTTAGCTTCTATGTTTCTTCTGCATACAAACGATTTGTACATCTCCTCTTCTCACTACCTTACTACATTGAAATCCATGCATCTCAAAATTGCTCACTATTTCTTTCGGCGAATAAAACTTCACGTCACCTTCCTTCGATAACTTGACAAATGGATTACATAAACCCCTTATAATAGCCGGCAGATAAATCTCTGCTATGTATAAATAGCCATTCTTCTTTAATACTCTTGCTGCTTCCCTTGCAAAAGAATCGGTATCTGGAAAATGATGATATGCAGCACAAACTGTCATTGATTCAAAAAAATCACTTTCAAAGGGTATCTCTTCACAACCGGCCACTTTAAATACCATATCCCTACAATTCTTCTTTGCATTACTAACCATCTTATCAGATATATCGATACCATATCCATGAATTTCATTCTTAGCTGATAGCATTTTCAATAAAGTTCCGTTGCCACAAGCAACATCTAAAATATTTATGCCTTTCTCCAGAACCATAATCTTACACAATAAATCTTTAAACTTTTTAGTAAATTTACCTTCAGGTGTATCATCATAATTATCTGCTTTGTTATTGTAGGCAATCTTTGAATGCTCGTTATAATCCTTCATCTATACCCCCTATGAAAATATTATAATCATAAAATTGTTTTTAACCTAGTGTGCAATGTCATATAACGTTCCCGTGTTTGCCACGTCTCTGAACCGGACCCCAAAGTCTGACTTCTCCTAAATAATGTCCATAACAAGCATTTTGAATTACTATTTGCTTTTTTTATTATTTCTATAGACAAAGTATCCACAAAAGATATAAAAAATTAATATAACAATTCCTATTCTCATTTCATTGATAATTTGTCCTGTTTCTTGTGTTCCCATATAAATTAGATGAATTGCAGGTAATGTTATCCTCTTCACTTATCATATCCGCTACTATAACAAATTAGTTTTGATGGCATATAACAATCTCGCATTTGCAGCGTCCCTGAACCGGACCCACCTGACTCTACCCCTGACGGAGCTTCGCTCCCGGTGAAGGGATGTGGTGCTCTGACTTTTTCCTTGACACGTTCTTCTAGCCTTCGCATAAAAAAGAATATGTCTACTAATCCAAGTAACGAAATTATTAATGTCAACGGATAAAAACACCTTAAGACTCATTTTAAAGATATTGCCGACATACGTCGTGAACACCTTGATAAAGGAAGTATTGCCGACATACGTCGTGAATATATAAGTTATAGGTAACAATCTATTAATACAAATGGGATGGTAGCTATCTGCACGAGATATTGAATTTTATACCTACTGAAAATTGACCATTACCCACCGCTTGGCTACTTCCCATATGCCTCAAAAATTTAAAACAAAAACCAGCTCAACAACATCTCAATTGTCAAACTGGTTCCACCATTATTTTCATATTCATTCCCCCAAATAGTAATTTAACCTAACCCCTCAGTACATTATAAGGCACAATATACCAAATATCAATTATTTTGACTTAAGCTGGCAGTTAAGAGGCGAGAGATGTATAAGGCTGGCGGGCACAGGGACCCGCCACTACGAGTTCCATTGTTAAAAAGGAGATTTCGTTTGAACAAAATCCACCTCTTTCCTTCTGGGGATGAAATATGTGTTTTCAAAAAAATGAAAGTTTTGCCAAAAGCAAAACTAACCTCAACTATTATCTATTATCTGTTATCTCTTATCTTTAATCTTTTCATTAACCGTATGCTATTTCAGCAGCTTCCTAAACGCTGTAGGCACTGCATATTGGTTGATCTGTTCTTCCTTTACCCAGACAACCTCAGGAAACTCTATTGTTTTCTTTTCTGAAGTTGTAAATTCATAAAGGGTCATTTCCCAGATTCGGTGGGTAAAGATGTGTTTTGCTTTGCTTTTCTCTTGGATGTACTGGACTTGGATTCCGTAGTTTTCTTTTAGCTCCCATTGAATATCCAAATAACCTTGTGTTTCTTTCTCCGATTCTATAATGGGAAAGCCCCAGAGGTTTCCCATTAGTCCCTCTTTGGGCCGTCGGACCAACAAAATGGTGTCTTGGTGCTTGACATAAGCCAATGCCATGGTTTGTTTTATCTTTTTGGTTTTCTTTGTTTTAACCGGCAAGCTTTGTTGTATATGAAGTTCATTGGCTAAGCATAAATCATGGACTGGGCATATTTCGCATTTGGGATTTTGAGGCAGGCAGATTACAGCCCCTAGTTCCATTAAAGCTTGGTTGAAGCTTCTCCTGTCTTCAGGTAGCAGGGTTTTAACCTTTTCTTCAAAGGTTTTTCGAGTACCCGGTTGGCTGATGTCCTCCCCAATATTGAATTGTCGTGAAATCACGCGCATGACGTTCCCATCCACAGCAGGGAAAGACATGTTATAGGCGATACTTAATACAGCGCCTACCGTATAAGGTCCTACCCCAGACAGAGCAAGAGCGTCCTGATATTTCCCAGGAAATTCTCCATGATGCTTGTCTACAATTTCCCTTGCACACAACATCATGTTTTTTGCCCTAGAATAATAACCAAGGCCTTCCCATAACTTAAAAACGTCATCCTCCTCAGCTCGTGAAAGAGAATAAACGTCAGGGTAAGCCTTTATAAACCGATTATAATAATCAATCACCGTATTCACTTGAGTCTGCTGAAGCATGATTTCCGATATCCAAATCTTATAGGGATCGTTAGTTTCCCTCCAAGGTAGTTTTCGATGGTTCTGGTCGTACCAGTTAAGTAGTCGGCTTTGATAGTCCAAATTGATCTCCCTTTGATAATTAAGATAATAGATAACAGATAATAGATAAGAGTTATGGAAGGATTTTGTTACACAAAATCTTCATTGTAAGTTTTAAAACATAATGAAAGTTTTGGCACAAAACTCACCTCAACTATTATCTTTTATCTTTTATCTATTATCTATCTCTTTTTCTGTTATCTGTTATCTATCTTTTATTTCCCAATCCATTCTTTAAATTCTATTTCAGTAATAATAGGAACACCCAGTTCCTTTGCTTTCTTATTTTTTGATGAATTAGACATAGAATCGTTGTTTATGAGATAATTGGTTTTTGTAGTAACTGAATCTGTTACTTTACCGCCTTTGTCTTCAATGACTTTTTTCATTTCATTTCTATTTTCATATTTTTCCAAAGAACCTGTTATAACAAAATTAATGCCCTCAAATATCTGCTCTTCATTATTAGGAGTTTCAATATCTGCAAACTCGATTTCTTTTAATATATGATGAACAGCATTTACATTTTTTTCATTACTGAAAAATTTCACATAAGCCTCTGCCATGATTTCACCAATGCCATTAATATCTACAAGTTGCTCATAAGATGCCTTCGCAATATCCTCCCAATTATACTTGAAATGTTTACATATGGATTTTGCATTGGACGACCCAATATTGGGAATACCCAAACTGTAAAGCAACCTAACCGCATTTGTCTTTCTTGAATGATCAATGGAAGCAATCAGATTAGCATAAGATTTCTCGCCAAAGCCCTCCATTTTGATGATTTCTTCTTTGTATCTTTTAATATGAAAGATATCTGCAAGTTCTTTGATAAATCCCTTAGCAATGAACTTCTCTAAGGTAGCTTCAGACAATCCGTCTATATTCATTGCATCTCTACTGACAAAATGGGTAAAGGATTTAATTTCCTTGGCAATGCAATCATTATTTGTACAATATAAGGTTTTGACGCCCTTTTCTTGCCTTATCTCTGTCTTACCACCGCACACGGGGCAACTCTCAGGCACTTTTACCGTTCCGCTTTGGGTTACGTTTCCTGATATCTGGGGAATGATCATGTTGGCCTTATAGACACTAACGATATCACCAATACCAAGGCGCAAGTTTTCCATAATACTGACATTATGAACACTGGCTCTACTTACAGTGGTTCCTTCAAGCTCTACTGGTTCAAATACAGCGATGGGATTAATAAGTCCCGTTCGGGATGCACGCCATTCTACTTTCAAGAGTTTTGTATCTCGAATCTCATCACGCCATTTAAATGCAATGGAATCCCTGGGAAATTTAGATGTGGTACCCAATGATTCTCCATAAGCAATATCATCATAGGTGAGTACCAGCCCATCTGAAGGCAAGTCATTTTCAATCACATGTTCTCCAAACCAGGAAACTGCTTCTTCTATATTATCCCCATTAACTTCTTTAAACTCAATCACATCAAATCCCTGGCTCTTCAACCAGTTCATTTGATTCAGTCTTGAGTTATTAAAATCAATATCTTGGGTCTTAAGAACTGAAAATGCAAAGAAGTGTACATTCCTCTCCGCAGTAATCTTATTGTTGAGCTGTCTTACCGAACCACTGCAAAGATTTCTTGGATTCTTATATTTTGCTGCGACATCCTGTATTTCGTTATTTATTTTTTTAAAATCCGAATAACGAATAACAGCTTCGCCCCTTAATATCAAATTCCCTTTATAAGCAATATGAATTGGAATGTTAGTAAATACCTTAGCATTATTTGTTATAATTTCTCCAATTTCCCCATTCCCTCTGGTAACAGCTTTCTCAAGTTTTCCATCTTCATAGGTCAAAACAATGGTAAGGCCATCCAACTTCCAAGATAACAAACCCATTTTATCCTTTATCCATGCTTTAAGATCCCCTAAATCCTTTGTTTTGTCTAAAGACAACATGGCTTTTTCATGAGGCTGTTTCGGTAAATCGGAGAGCAATTCATATCCAACACGAATAGAAGGGCTATTGGAAAGCACCACACCCGTCTCTTTTTCTAATTCTAATAATTCATCATAAAGTGCATCATACTCTATATTAGGCATAATCTCCCTGTTTTCCTGGTAATATGCCTTTGCCGCCTCATTCAATTTCTTAATTTTTTTCTTCATTAATTCAAGTTTTTGATTCATAGCATCGGCTCCCTAAATAATAATATTTTCAATGCTCTCTACAGGGTTCTATTCTTCTAATTACTCAATCCAAGATTTTGTGAAACAAAATCATCCTCAACTATTATCTGTTATCTGTTATCTTCAGTTCTTAATTGATCTTTTCTATGGGTGCAAACTCCAAAACAAGATTCTTAATCCCTAAATTTTCAAAAGCAATGGTTGCCGTTGTATTTCCATCTTTATGCTCCAGAGTTATAATCATTCCTTCACCAAATTTTTTATGAGTCACTTTATCTCCTACATTAAAATCCTTTGCATGATTATTCTTTTCAACCTTTATTTCATTGGGCCTAAAATACTTCATTTGCTCAAAGGGTGTGAATTTTTCATTTTTTTCAAAGATAGCAGCAGGTTTTTTAAATTCATTATCTTCAAAAAGATCTTTGTCCACCTCTGTTATAAACTTGGATATTGGCGCATATTCAGATCTACCATAAAGCATACGCTGTTCTGAATGTGTCAAATATAATTTTTCTCTTGCACGGGTAATACCCACATAGCACAAACGTCTTTCTTCCTCTAGACCTTCCGGCGACTCATAAGACCTCCTGCTGGGGAAAAGCCCTTCCTCCATGCCTGGCATGAAAACCACAGGAAATTCAAGTCCTTTAGCACTATGTAAAGTCATTAATAAAACGGCATCCTCTGATGCATCATAATTATCAATATCTGTCATTAACGATATTTTTTCAAGAAATTCGGATAAATTTCCATCCTCATTATTGTGCTCATAATCATAAATAACGGATTTGAACTCTTGTAAATTCTCAATTCGACTTTTGGACTCAATGGTATTTTGATTTTCAAGATCATCTAAATACCCAGTCTCCTTCATAAGGGCCTCATATATATCGGATACTTTCATTTTATCTTTTTCTTCTTGATATTTTAGTATTACGGATACAAAGCTTTTTAGACCCTCTGATACCTTCGATGACAAGCTCCCTATGATTTCTTCACCTTTCATGACATCAAAGAGACTTTCCATTCTTACTTGGGCAACTTTTTCAATTTTTTCTATGGTTTTGAGCCCAATTCCTCTTTTGGGTTCATTCACTACCCGCTTAATACTAATCTCATCCACAGGATTTTGAACAATCTTCAAATAGGCTACTAAATCTCTAACTTCTTTTCTATCGTAAAATCTCAGACCCCCAAAAATCCTATATGGAATATCATAGGAGCTCAAGACTTCTTCAATTGCTCTGGATTGGGCGTGGGTTCTATATAAAATTGCAAAGTCCGAATATTTTTCATTTATTCCTTTTAGGCGTTGTATCTCTTCTGCAACAAACTGCGCTTCATCTTTTTCCGTATACGCCTTGTAGTACCTGATTTTGTCTCCTTTCTCTTTGTCTGTCCATAACTTTTTTGCTTTTCTACCATGGTTATTTTTTATTACATGATGTGCAGCTTCTAAAATAGTTGCCGTAGAACGATAATTTTGCTCAAGTTTTATCATCTTTGCGTCAGGATAGTCCTTTTCAAAATCTAAAATATTTCGAATATCTGCGCCTCTCCATTGATAGATACATTGATCATCATCTCCTACTACACAGATATTATGATGTCGCTTTGCAAGTAGTCCTATAAAACGATATTGAATATTATTGGTATCTTGATACTCGTCCACCATTATATATTTGAATTTCTCTTGATAATCATTTAGTATCTCTTTATGGTTTTCTAATATTTCAACTGTCTTCAGAATCAAATCATCAAAATCCAGAGCATTATTCTTTTTTAGTGTTGCCTCGTAAGAAGCGTATACTGTAGCAATTTTATATTCTTTAGATCCAATGGCACAAGATTCTTCATAGGCCTTGGGCGATATGCCTTTATTTTTACAGTCTCCTATTATTTTTTGAATATACGGAACAGCAAAAATCTTCTCATCAAGGTTTTCTGCTTTTAAACAATCTTTAATAACCGTTTTTTGATCCCCAGCATTATAAATGGTGAAATCTCGAGAATAATTCAAAACGTCAATATGTTGTCTTAGAATTCTCATGCATGCAGAGTGAAAGGTCATAATCCACATATTCAGGTTTTTTCCAATTAAAATTTCCACTCTCTGGCGCATTTCCGAAGCTGCCTTATTCGTAAAAGTAACCGCTAAAATATTATAAGGCGAAACGCCTTTTTCTTCAATGAGATGCACAATTCTGTGAGTCATGGTGCTGGTTTTTCCACTTCCAGCGCCTGCTAATATTAACAGAGGGCCTTCTGTTGCCAGAACCGCCTCTTTTTGCATGGGATTAAGATTGCTATTTTTATCTATTTGTGTATTATTCTCATCCATCATTTTTCCTACCACTCTTTCTATAAATTTATCTAAAATTTCTACGGATCACTCCCATAAGTTGGAAAGGATTCACTTTTTTTTAACTTCTATTGTCTCAACTCTTGATGAATAATCTAAAATCTTTCGTTCATATGTTTTATCAATATACTCAGAAGAAAATAGAAAATCTGCAGTTGATTGATTCATAGCAATGGGTATGTCATATAAGACAGAAATTCGAAGCAACGCTTTAACATCTGGGTCATGGGGTTGAGCGCATAAAGGATCCCAAAAGAATACCATAAAATCAATATCCCCTTCTACAATCCGAGCTCCTATTTGTTGATCTCCACCTAAAGGGCCGCTTAAAAACGCGGTGATTTCTAATCCTACTTCTTCTCTTAAAATTTTAGAAGTCGTTCCAGTGCCATAAAGACGATGTTTCTTTAATGGCTCCTTATTCTGGATCACCCATTCTAAAAGGTCCTGCTTTCTATAATCATGTGCTATAAGTGCAATATTTTTGATTTTTTCCATGACAATCTTTTTCATAAAATGTCCCACCCCTAATTATTACGGTATCCTCGAGCCATACAAGCTTATTGAGTATTAGATTTGCTGGTTCAATTTTTATATCTATTATACTATAAAGAAGGATAAATATCCCGCACATTATCAATCAATCCCACATCTTGTTAATGTTCAGAATTTTGCAAAAACTCCCTTGCATTTTTTGTATTCTTTTGTTACAATCCTGTGTTTGACACTTGTGAAGTAAAGAAAGCTTGGAATCCATTGGGAATAT
>JADQBM010000089.1 GCA_016278615.1 Clostridia bacterium
GTCGCGAAGTCTAAATCTTTGATTTAGTTAACGAAGCCGATAAATCCACCATAACACTTACACTTCAACGTACTTATTACTCACACTTCAACTTACTTTTTACTTACACTTCAACGTACTTATTACTCACACTTCAACTTGCTTTTTCCGGGCAGGCACAGGGACCAGCCCTACGATTGTTTTAATTAAGAATTAATAATGAAGAATTATTGAGGAAATTTGAAAAAATCAAATTTTTTCATTCAATCTTAAATCCTAAATCCTAAATCTTAAATCTTAAATCTTAAATAAATCATGCACTTAAACTTATCCTTCCACGTCCCCAGTGATTTATACTTCACCTTAAACTTATACTTCAACTTAAACTTAAGCTTAAACTTATACTTCAACTTAACTCTTATGTGTCAATTAGTGAATGGAGACATATTATGTATTGTAAGAGGTTAATTAAACAATTTTAATTGTATATTTATTAAAATTGATAATAAAGAGACTTCTTGCTTTGAATGAAGAAAAGACATTGAAAGGAGACAGTTCTTATGGCACATTATGTATATGTAGGTGACCCAGTAGAAGATTCTGAGGGTTGCGGAAGAAATCGTAGACGTGATGAATTTGATTGTTGTGTAAAAATAACAAATTCAATAGATATTAGACAAGATGCTGATGCAAATGGCGGCGATGGCGGCAATGGCGGCGATGGCGGAGACAACAACTCTGCTGCAGCAGCTGCTGCAAGCAGAGGTGGCGTTGGTGTAGCCGTACCGGTTACTGTGGATGTTGAAGAAAAAAATTTATTTCCACATACTCTAAATAATGGAGTGGATGGAGAAGATGGAATTGCACCCTCGGAGAGTAATTCTGTTCAACCAAATACCGGGACTGAGAAAGATACAGTTGCTGAGGCCAATGCCGGTAACGGTGGTAACGGTGGAGATGGCGGCGATGCAGAAATTAAGCAGTCCGCCTATGCAAAAATAGATAATTGGACAGTAATTGTCTGCGGTGATGATGGTAAAAAAAAAGACTGGGTTAGAGACTTAAAATTCGACACCGATGGAAAAAGAGTTGATTTCAAGATGGAAAATGATGAAATCTTTGTAAATGGTGAAAAAATGGACTTTAAAGAGCTCAAAGATGGAACAAAGGTTTATATTGTAAAACAATAACCAATTTAAAAGGAGGGCGAAAGCTCTCCTTTTTTTATATAATAGGAAATATCGATTTTCTATTATATAAAAAAAGGGGAGTGCAGAGGGGATACTCCTTTGCCGATTAAGGAGGGTGCAGTGCCGAAGGGAACCATAGCCTTTTTACCCCAAGCTCGCTTGGCTAGGTAAAACGGACAGCAGGGAGCGTAGCGAGTCGGAGGTGAAACCGATGGGTTCCCTAGCGGAGTGGCGTTAGCCACTTTTTTATATTTTAAGGAAAATATTAATAAGAGTCTTTATAAAAGAACATACTTATATATATATATATAAACACAATTCTTGGCTTTAGATGGCGTCTTAGGATTTCTTTGTCATTGGATTAAAAAGCCTAGTTCATATTGAGAGGTTAAAATAGGACTATGATTGAAAAAGAAAATAAATATTGTAGTTATTTAAAAGTTGATGAAAATAAAATAGATATGGATTATTATGATGGTTTTACTGGACAAGCTGATTATGAAAATAGAAAATTGAATATTGCTATGTTTACGAATAATTATTTTCCTTTTATCGGAGGGGTACCGGTATCCATTAACCATCTTGCAAAAGGGCTTAGTCAAAGGGGACATAAGGTCTACATTTTTGCTCCAGAATACCCAAATGATCGCTCAGCAAGATCTCCAGATACTGTTCGATGTAAGTTGCTCAGTTATTATAAAACCAAACAGTTTAATTTTGCAGTGGTCAATATTTTTTCGTCAGAAATAATAAAGACATTTGCGACTTTGAAGATAGATGTGATTCATGTACACCATCCTTTTTGGATGGGTTCTTTAGGGTTAAAGCTTGGAAAAAGATTTGGAGTCCCTGTTATTTTAACTTATCATACAAGATTAGAGAAATACTCTCATTTTGTTCCGTGTTTTCGGTTGGTTTATAAAAAAATTTTATCACGTCATATCATTAAAAGATTTGGTCAAAAATGCAATGTTATTTTTGCGCCAACAAATTCTGTGAAAGAATATCTCGAAAACATAGGCGTAAGTGGATATAAGGCTATTTTGCCAACAGGTATTGATTTAGATTATTCCGAGAATATTAAAACAACTGAGATTGAAAATATAAGAAAACAATATGCAAATGAAAACGAGACTCTTTTATGTACTGTATCCAGATTGTCAGAAGAAAAAAATATTTCTTTTCTTCTAGAGGGCATATTAAAATTAAAACAAAAAACGCAGATTGACTTTAAATGCCTTGTTATAGGAGATGGACCCCAGAAAAACAATATACTGAGTAATATTAAGAAAAAAGGGTTGGAAAAAACAATCTTTCTTTTAGGTTCTATAGAGCCTGAAGAAGTTAGTAAATATTATCTAGCTTCTGATATCTTTATCTTTAGTTCCCAATCAGAAACTCAAGGAATCGTACTGTTAGAAGCAATGGCAGGAAAATGCCCTATCGTGGCAATTCGTTCCAGTGGAATAGAAGATATTGTTAAGGAAGGCTATAATGGTTTCAAAACTCAAGCGTCTATAGACTTATGGTCAAATAAAATATTACTATTAATGAAGGATAAAAAACTCATATCAGAAATGTCAGAAAATGCATGCCTTTCATCTAAAGAATATTCCATTGATAAAATGGCTCAAAAGGCGGAAAAAGAGTATTGTCAAGCTATTGATTGTTTTAAAAAGCATAATAGGATTGATAATTTTAAACATCAAAATACAGTCACGCATACTATGAAAAAGGTTAATGATCTTAATGTATTATAAAAAATATAAGATACTAAATATTTGATTGTATTGATTTCTGGGTTTAAAAGTCATAGAATAAGAGAAATGAAATTTACGAAACAAGGAAGGAAGATTATATGAGTACAAACCCTTTGGTTACTATTGAGATGGAAAACGGAGATGAGATTAAGATTGAGTTGTATCCTGACATTGCACCTATTACTGTGAAAAATTTTATATCTTTAATAAAAAAAGAATTTTACAACGGTACTATTTTTCATAGGGTCATACCGGGATTTATGGTTCAAGGAGGAGATCCAGAAGGCACTGGCATGGGAGGCCCTGGATATCATATCAAAGGTGAATTTTCCTCTAATGGATTTAATAATGAGTTGAAGCATGATAAAGGCGTTATTTCTATGGCCAGATCAGCTGCGCCAGATTCTGCAGGATCACAATTTTTTATTATGGTAGAGAATGCGCCTCATTTAGATGGACAATATGCTGGATTTGGGAAAGTCATAGAAGGAATGGATGTGGTGGATAAAATCGTATCTGTTAAAAAAGATTTTCGTGATCGGCCCAAAGAAGAACAAAAAATGAAAAAGGTTACAGTAAATACTTTTGGTTTGGAATATGAAGAGGCCCAAAATACAGATGATGAGGCATAAAAGCCATGCGAGTTTTAGTGGATGCAGACGCTTGTCCTGTTAAAGAAATAGTGGTACGGATTTCCAAATCATATCATATTGAAGTTATTATGGTAGTCGATACCAGTCATGAAATAGAGGATGGTTATTCTCAAGTTGTTACGGTTGAAAAGGCTAAAGACTCTGTTGATATTGCGCTTATCAATAGGACATGCTCGGGAGATCTTGTGGTCACTCAGGATTATGGAGTCGCTGCTATGGCTTTGGCAAAAGGTGCCATTGCAATGAATCAGAATGGGTTGATCTTTAGTGATAAAAATATAGATCGATTACTCTTAGAAAGACATATTGGAAATAAGATACGACGAGCTGGAGGAAGAACAACTAATTTTAAAAAGAGAAATAAAGAAAACAATCAAAGGTTTGAGATTGCTTTTAGAGATGTCATGGAGAAAGTTCAAAAGTGACGATTCCTCATATAGCATTAAATATTGACATTTTTTTAAAATATAATACATAATTCTAAAATTTTAGGATTATGTATTTTTTATAGAAGGAAAACCCATATGAATATCGAATATATATATACAGTGTTTTTTCCTTTAAGTGAAATAATAGCATCATATAATATAAATAGAGAGGCGTAAATAATGGTCTATACAAATGATTTTTACAAAGAACTTATTGAAAATGCGCCGTATGCCTATGCATACGTTAAGACGTTTAATGATTCGTTGAACAATAAGGCATATTTTTTTGCCGATGCAAATTCTTGCTTTTGTAAATTGATACAATTAGAACATGAAGAAATAGTTGGCGCTCCTATTGAAAAGGGATCTTTATTTTTTAATGCTAATGACATAGATTTAAACATGATTCTTCATGACGCATCAAAAAATAATGAGAAAAAATCTTTTAAGAAATATCTTAGTTGTATTCACCAATGGTACCAAATTATTGTTCATTCTCCAGAAGAGGGGGCCTTTGCAGTCTTACTTATTCAACTGACTGAAGAAAACAACTTGAGTAAGATCGAGGAAAAGAACTTGTATAAGGAATATTGTGAACTGTTACTTTCCTTTGGGGATTTAATAATAGAAATTGATGATCATTATGTAGTAAAGGATATTAAGACAGCCCCTTCAATTTCAAAGATGAATCTTACAGGAAAAAACATAACTCATATAATTGGTCAGGAAGCTGCAGTGCAATATATAAATGCTTTTGAACAAGCACGTAAAACTGAGAAGGTTGTAGAGATCGAATATAAGGAAAATTTTCAATGCTCTGAATGCATTTATCATCGTGTTAAAATCATTTATTCAAAGAATGATCAAAAAACAAGTGGCTTTATTGCTCTTGTTCGCAATATCACCAAAGAGAAAATGGCAGAATTGGAACTGAGAATAAAAACGGAAGAATTGGAATTATTCTTTGATATATTGCCTGGGTTGCTTTGTGCTTTTGATAAAGAAGGAAATATAATCAAATTCAATAAAAAGGTGTGGAATAGAGTTTTAGGTTATTCTTTTCATGAGCTTGAAAAAATGAGAATTGAAGATTTAGTTCATAAAGAAGACACCTCACTATTATCTGAAGCCACACAGAATCATATGGAAAAAGCGGGCACATTTTATCATTCAAATCGTTACTTACATAAGAATGGGACTTATCGATATATATCTTGGAATTGCTATTTTGACGGGGAATATTTTTATGCCATTGCCAGTGACATTAGTCAAATCAAAAAATATGAAAAGGAACATATTGCCCAAGAGAAATTTTTAAAAACTCTAATTGATACCATACCCCATTGCATCTTTTATAAAGATTTAAACGGACACTATATAGGCGGTAACAAAGCTAAAGGCGTAATTTCTGGTCTTGAGGAAAAAGATTTAATTGGAAAAACAGACTTGGAGATATACAATAAAGATTTAGCAAAGCAATTCATGGAACAGGACCTGGAGGTTCTGGAAAAGAAAAAGACACTTGTTTACGAAGAAGAAATCTCAATAAATGGAGAAAAAAGGCATTATGAGACTATAAAGGCACCGTTTTACAATGACTATGGTAAGTTGTCTGGCATTA
Source organism: Clostridia bacterium (assembly GCA_016278615.1). Lineage (GTDB taxonomy): Bacteria > Bacillota > Clostridia > Peptostreptococcales > JAAYPU01 > Soudan-22. Next base: position 5,632 of record JADQBM010000089.1, read on the forward strand.
TAGGAATTTCTCGGGATGTCACAAATCGGATTATTTCCCAGGAAAGAATTAAAGAAAGCGAGGAGAGGTTTCGTCAGATTGCAGAAAACATAGAAGAAGCTTTCTGGCTTTCTACGGACAAGGAAATGTTGTATATCAGTCCCGGGTTCGAAAGAATATGGGATCGGAGCTGTGAAACGGTTTATACAGATATTGCAAATTTCAGGAATTATATTTATAAAGAGGACGAACAGAGAGTATTGGACGCTCTCAAAACAAAAAAATATATTGAAGAAGGCTATTTCAGTGAAAAATATAGGATTGTAAAACCTGATGGCACACTAAGGTGGGTATGGGAAAAGATTTTTCCCATTAAAGATACAAGTGGTAAAATCATACGCAGGGCCGGCATTATAGAAGATATTACCACACTTAAAATAGCTGAAGAGGTAGTTGCGGGAATTAGAGAAGAGATGATGCAGGTTGAACTTAGAAAAAAATCCATGGAGATAGAGCAATTAGGAGAACTTGACAAGCTCCGTACAGATTTTTTTGCGAATCTTTCACATGAGCTAAGAACGCCAATCAACTTAATATTGGCTGCTTTGAAAATGATTGAATTAAATGAAAATGAGTTAGAAAACAAGAACATGTCGAACCAAAGGTATTTGAAAATCATGAGACAAAATAGTTATCGCCTCATGCGACTTATTAATAATCTTATTGATGTGACACGTATTGATGCGGGTTTTTTAAGCTATAATGCTTTAAATTGGGATATCATTTATATGATTAAAAGCATCACCCTATCTGTTGCTGTATATGCCAAGAGTAAAAATATTAGTTTGTCTTTTGAATCGGATATTAATAGCCTCTTGATTAAATGTGATCCAGATAAAATAGAACGCATTTTATTAAATCTTTTGTCCAATGCAATTAAATATAATAAAGAGAATGGAAGCGTAATTGTTTCCGTAGAAAAAGTAGAGAAAGAAATATGGGTCAGCATCAGTGATACAGGGATTGGTATTCCAAAAGACAAATTGAATTTAATCTTTGAAAGGTTTAAACAAGTAGATAGTCGTCTAACAAAAGAAGGAGAGGGCAGTGGAATTGGCTTATCTCTTGTAAAAGCATTTGTGGAAATGCATGGAGGTACAATTTCTGTTAAAAGCATCTTAGGTGTAGGAACAGACTTCCTGATGAAATTACCTATTATAAAAGAAAGAGGGTATCAAAACGACAAAATAATGGAAGACGACCATTGTGAAGATTTAAGAATTGAAAGGATACGTATGGAGTTTTCTGATATATATGGGATAGAATTTTAATAATGATTCATTTCATGAATAATTATCATGAAGTCTATTATCGACTTATGAGATTAATCAATAACCTTATAGATGTGACACGAATTGATGCTGGATTCATGACATTTAATGATGGCAATTGGGATATTTTGGAATTATTAAAAGTGTCACATTGTCTGTAGCAGAATATGCAAAAAGTAAAAATATTACGATTCATTTTGAGTGCCAAATCCCATATTTAACAATGAAATGCGACGCCGAAAAAATTGAACGAATTCTTCTAAACCTCTTATCAAATGCCATTAAGTTTAATAGAGAAGGAGGTTGCGTGGTTGTATCAATTTCGAGAACAAGGAAGAATTTGTGTTTTTGTGTTTCAGATGATGGACCGGGTATTCCAAATAGCAAATTGGAAATGATATTCGAAAGATTTAGACAAGTAGACAGTGGATTAACAAAAGAAGGTGAAGGCAGTGGGATTGGGCTATCTTTAGTTAAATCTCTCATAGAAATGCATGGTGGGTCCATTTCTGTTAAGAGTGTATTAAATAAAGGGACCCAGTTTATTATGGAATTACCCATTAAAAAAGATGAAGATAATAGCTAGAAATTCAATTTTAGAATCAGCAGGGAGAGCAGATTCTAGGACTCAGCGAATAAGAATGGAGTTTTCTGATATCTATGGATTGAAGTTATAATAGACTAAGTGGTATAGGGAAAACATGCCAGTCAACATGTCGAAAATGCTCGACTAACAAATTATATTGCAATTTTTGGGCTTCTTCACTATGATGATTTTAACAAATCTAAATTGGGGGGGGAGCTCATGAAAGCTTACAGATATGTGGCTCGAAAGAACGAACTAAAAGGAATTGGTTTGCTTGCTCATATGCGAAAAAATACCCATACATGTGTTTTATGCGAAAGTGAAAGGAATATCCTCTTATATAAGACCAAATACATTTGTAGAAATTGTATAGAAAAATTTAAAACAAAAGATATAGATTGAAAGCCCTGAGTTTTATCTCACGGGCTTTTTAGTTATCTCTACACCTGTTTTGAGATACTATTATAGAGAAAAGAATAATATTTATTGAATTATAGAAACTATTGGTTTACAAAGCTTTAAAAACTTATAGAATAAGAAGGAGAATAATTTTTTTGTATATTGAAGGTGAAAAAAATGAAAATAATATTAGGACTAAGCGGTGCTTCAGGAGCTATATATGGAATTAAAACATTGGAATTGCTGAGACAATCCAAAGTTGAAACACATTTAATTGTCAGCAAATGGGGGGAATATACCATCCAAAAGGAAACGACTTATTCCATTGAACAGGTGAAAAAAATGGCAGATGTCTATTATGAAACAGATGATTTAGCAGCAAGCATTTCAAGCGGATCATTTAAAACGGACGGTATGATTGTAGCCCCGTGTAGTATGAAAGCATTGGGAGGTATTGCCAGTGGGTTCAATTCAGATTTAATGATGCGGGCAGCTGATGTTTGTATTAAGGAGAAAAGAAAATTGTTACTTCTAACCAGGGAAACACCTCTTAGTGCAATTCATCTCGAAAACATGCTGAAACTGTCTCGAACAGGTGCCATCATTATGCCACCCGTCCCCGCCTTTTATACGGCACCTAAAAATATCGATGATATTGTCATGCAAACAGTTGGCAGAATTCTCGATTGTTTCGGAATTGAGATATCTCAATTAATAAGATGGCAAGAATAAATAATAAAATCATAAATCTTATCCATGCAACGATACGCTAAACCCATAGATCAAGCGTATCGTTGCATTTTTTGCTTTTAATTCTATTAATTGTTAAAGAATCAGGGTTGAAAATATTAAAACATGAGTGGAAAGTCTTAAGTTTTAAAATACAAAATCTTAAATTAAAGGGAATAATTTTCTTGTGAATACTAATAATAATCTTGAAAAAAAGTATAAATATAAGGAGTGAAAAAAAATGACACAATTAAATGAACAAGAACTTCAAAATCTGAGACATCTAATTGGTTCTCATGAAACAGCTTATCAGAAGTTATCAACCTATGCACAGCAGGCAACGGATCAACAAGTTAAACAATATTTCCAGAAATCAGCCCAAGACGCACAGAATACCAAACAACAATTATTATCATTATTAGGATAGAGGAGGTCTTAGATTATGAAAGAGAAAGATATGGTGAACGACACACTATCAATGCTCAATAGTAGCATTACAGGTTATGCCAGCGTTATATCCCAAGCAAGTAACCAGCAACTTAGGCAAATGGTTCAACAAATAAGAGATAATTGTGAGAAAAGTCAATACGAGCTTTATCAAATGTCAGAGCAAAAAGGGTATTATCAACCTGCAAAACAAGCTCAACCACAAGAAATTCAACAAGTAAAATCCAGCTTTACACAATAAAAGATCTAATGGTTAAAAGAGTGTTTAAAAGCATAATCGTTTTTAAATACTCTTTTTATTTTTGTTATATTTCAATAATTCTATAGTTTAAATGATGGGTATATTATTTAAGCAAGGTTATACTAATGAAGTGAGCCCCATCACTCGCCACCTATAGAGGTGGGAGTCTTAGAGCTGTTTAATGAGATAAAGTGAAAAAGTATAAAGTAGGTGATACCATGTATTCTAAAGAAAAACCCAATAAACTGATTAATGAAAAGAGCCCATATTTATTACAACATGCCCATAATCCAATTAATTGGCATCCTTGGGGAACGGAGGCTTTTGATAAAGCATTTCGGGAAAACAAGCCAATATTTTTAAGTATTGGTTATAGCACCTGCCATTGGTGTCATGTCATGGAAAGAGAATCTTTTGAAGACTCAGAAGTTGCTGAGATCTTTAATAAGTACTTTGTATGTATGAAAGTCGATAGAGAAGAAAGACCAGATATTGATAGTATTTATATGAAAGCGTGTCAGCTTATGACAGGCCGAGGCGGGTGGCCATTAAGTATTTTTATGACACCAGATCAAAAACCCTTTTACACCGCTACCTATATCCCGAAACATAGACGTTATGGGATGTTAGGCATCGTTGATTTAGGTCATAGGATTCATCAACTATGGAAGGATGACCCCGATAGTGTGATGGATTTTGCAAAAGGGTTGACAGATTCTATCTCCCAATCTAAAGAAACAGAAAAAGTCTCACTTAAAGAAAGCAAAATTGCTAAACGTTGTTTTGAATCATTAGTCGCATCATATGATGAAAAACATGGTGGATTCAGCAAGTCCCCCAAATTTCCCACACCCCAAAATTTAATGTTCTTAATGAGGTACTATGCAATCAATAAAGAGAACCTTGCTTTGGAAATGGTGGAAAAGACTCTAGATGCCATGCTGAAAGGCGGTATTTATGATCATATGGGAGGTGGCTTTTCCAGATATTCAACGGACCATAAATGGTTGGTTCCCCATTTTGAAAAAATGTTATATGATAATGCCCTGCTTGCCATATGTTATGCAGAATGCCACCAGATAAAGGCTAAGAAAGTTTATGAAACTGCTGTGTTTGAATTAATGGATTATATCAAACGAGAGATGACTTATAAAAAAGGTGGTTTTTTTTCAGCTGAAGATGCAGATTCTGAAGGGGTAGAAGGAAAATATTATGTATGGAGTCAAGAAGAAATAATCCATATTTTAGGAGAAGAAATAGGCCTTGAATTTTGCAAAGCCTATGATATAACCGAAAAAGGCAATTTCGAAGGTAAGAATATTCCCAATCTAATAGAGAATAGTAGGTGGGAGGCTGCATTTAATAATAATAAAGAGGATAGAAAAAAACTGTTGCAATACAGGGATAAAAGAATACATCCCCATAAAGATGATAAAATATTGACAGGCTGGAACGGACTGATGATCACTGCCTTTGCCATATGTGGAAAGGTTTTTAATAGGGAGGACTTCATTGAGACAGGGAAAGCCGCTTTTGAATTTATTGAGACAAATCTGATAGAAAAAAATGAAAGGCTTTATGCCAGATTTCGCCAGGGAGAACGAAGATATCGCGGTTATTTAGATGATTATTCCTTTATGCTTTGGGCTGCTTTGGAATTGCATGAGTCCACAGGGAATAAGAAATATCTGGATCGTGCTCATTGGTATGGCAGTGAATTGATTCGATTATTTTGGGACAACGAGAATGGAGGGCTATTCTTCAATGGGAATGACTCAGAGAAGCTATTGACAAATCCCAAAGAAGCATATGATAATGCTCTTCCTTCTGGGAACTCAATGGCAGCCTATAATCTAATTAGGTTGGGTCGTTTGACCGATGATGAGATAATTGGCAAGTACGGTGAAAAGATTATTGAGTCTTTCAGCAAAGGCTTAGATGATATTCCCCAGGCATATGCTTTTATGGTAAATGCATTGATGATGAAGGAGTCTCCTTATATTAAAACTGTTCTTGCGGGAAAAGGGAAAGATGAGGTTTTCATTGAATCCAGAGCTAAGCTTTCTAGATTATTTATGCCTTTTTTGACGAAACTGATTATTGATACCAGTTTAAAAGAAAAGGGGTATGAAGAATATAAAAAAAATGAGGAAACCATTTTATATATTTGCAAAAACTTTTCTTGCGAGCCTATTATCAAAGAAAAAGATATCTTAGAGGAAATAGATAAATTTAATAGGATTTCCAATTGAAGGTGGTCATAAGACCACCTTTTTATTTAAGTTATTTGTTCCTTTGTAAAATTTTGCTATAATAGATATCAATAAATCACAATGTACGGAGAAGTGATTAATAAGAAAGGATGATTTAATTATGCCGAAATTACTCTATCAAGGGCATGGCAGTTATCGAATTACAAGTGATGAAGGAATTGTCATTTATGTTGATCCTGATGCAGGTAAAGGATACGATACTCCAGCAGATATTATTTTGGTAACGCATCAGCATTCAGACCATAATCAAACACAGATGGTTACAAAAAAGGATGATTGCACAATTATCGAAAACATGAATGCTTTGAAGGATGGTAAATATAATAGCTTTATAGTAAAGGGTGTACAAATAGAGGCAGTGCCTGCTTATAATAAGAACCATAACCCTAAAGAATGTGTGGGTTATGTTATAACGGTGGATGATGTCAAAATCTATGGGGCAGGAGATACTTCGACGACTCAAGAAATGGAAACGCTTTTACCTAAATATCACTTGGACTATGCTTTGTTGCCTATTGACGGCATATATAATATGGATGCAAACGAGGCAGCTTTATGTGCTGAAATGATAAAGGCGAAACATAACATTCCCATACATATGAAGCCTGGTGAGCTATTTGATATAAATATGGCGGAAAAGTTTAATGTGAAAAATCCATTAATTATTAAACCCACTGAAGAAATCGAACTATGAATGCTCAGGAAAAAGTTTATAAAAGACTAAATGCTTTGGAAATCAAATATGAAGTTACCCATCATCCGCCTGTTTTTACTATAGATGAAATGGAATGTTTGAAGTTGCCTTACAGCGATGTGTGCAAGAACCTATTTTTAAGGGATGCAAAGGGTAAAAAGCATTTTCTCGTAGTGCTAAGTAAAAATAAAAAAGCGAATTTGAAAAGCATCCAAGAACAGTTAGGCACCACAAATCTAAGCTTTGCATCAGAGAAAAGATTGAATAAATATTTGCAACTACGAAAAGGTGAAGTAACACCTTTTGGCATATTAAATGATAGGGAATGTGAAGTAGAAGTAGTGATGGACAAAGAACTGAAAGATAAGACGAAATTAGGCGTTCATCCCAATGACAACAGAGCAACTGTATGGATTGCTTTTTCGGATTTGAAAAGGGTCATTGAAGAAAATGGTAATATTATTAATTATGCAACCATCTAAAAGAGTTATAAGGATATATCCAACGCTTTATTCAGTAAAGAATAAGGCGTTTTTATTTATATGGATTTCTATTGTAAAACAAAGGCGAAATATGTAAAATAGAGTAGAAGAATAGAGCAGAGATACATAGGTTGTTATGATAACTTATAAAACTAAAGGCGGTTTGATTTTTGATGAAAATAAGATCACTATTTAAAAAAGAACTAGATAAAGAAGAAAGTAAATTATATGACAACAGTGCCATCAAAGTTTTGTGGGTTGGATGCATCGCTATCGTCATTGCGTTACTTTTTATGAGTATTACCAGTATGCTCATAACCAATAACGCTGTGGTTGAGAAGCTTAAAAAAGTTGACTTGAAGAATATGGCTGGATCAATTGCTTCAACCATTGATGGAAGAGTCGAAAAAGCCGTGGATGCATCGCTAATGCTTTCCAGCGACCCGATGATAATCAATTGGATTAAAAGTAGTAACACAGATGAAACAACAGGAAAAATTACTGAAGAAAAAATGCGTGAGATGGTAGATTTCTTTGGATATGACACCACATTTCTCACAAGTGCCATTACCAACCAGTATTGGTCCTATGCTGACGGCAAATATGAATTGTTGGATGTGGTATCTCAGGAGGATCCTGACGATAAATGGTTTTTCGATTCCATAAGTATGAATAAAAGATATGAAATCAATATTGATCATAACAAAGAGTTGAACGATACTTTTGTTTGGATTAATACTTTGGTGGGAGATGTATCGAAACCCATTGCTGTAACGGGAATTGGAATGAATTTGGACGATGTTATTGATAGCCTCATAGAAGAAGGGCAAAATGAACTTGAAAATAATATTTTGTTAGTTGATCGCTCAGGGATTATTCATTTATCTAAGAACCAAGAGTACCTTGGTAAACCTTTAACAGATTATCTGCCAGAACAATTAGCTGCTTCCATTATTTATACTCAAAATAAGGCCAGTAGTTTTAAGTCCATGGAATATACCAATGATGCAGGAGACTTATACGACATAGCATATAAAACCATAAAAGATACGGATTGGAAACTGATTGTAGAAATCCCCAGATCTGAAAGCTTAGGATTCATGAGGACGATTATTATAAATACGGTTTTAGCTTGCTTATTTATCATTGTTTTAATGCTAATTATGTTAAACCTATTGACTGTAAAAATAGCAAATCCATATAAAAGAGCTTTGCAGTTAAATCAAGAATTAGAGAATAAAGTACAAGAACGCACCCGAGAATTAAATGAAAAAAATAACAACATACAAGACAGTATTGAAGTTGCAAAAAGAATTCAGGAGAACATACTGACATCTGAAAATGAAATGGAACATATTTTTGAAGAATATTTCATAATCTGGGAACCCCGAGATATCGTTGGAGGGGATTTTTACTGGATAAAAAAGTTTAATGATGGTTTATTAGTGGTGGTTGGGGATTGTACAGGGCATGGGGTGCCAGGGGCTTTAATGACAACAGCTGTCAATGCCATGTTGAACCATATCGTTGATGAAAAATGTCATGATAATCCAGCTATCATTCTTCAAGAGTTGGATGGACTTTTAAGACAGTCATTAACAAAAAACGATGCCTTTTCAGATATACAAGATGGTCTCGATGCAGGCATTGTCTATATTTCTACTGAGAAAGAAATCCTATTTTCTGGAGCTCAATTTTCTCTAATGGTTTCAGATGAGAATGGGGTACGGGAAGTTAAGGGGAATCGTAATACCATAGATTGTATTGCTCGAAATGAAGAATGTATTTTTGAAAATTTAATCATAGAGCATACTCGAGATATGTCACTTTATTTAGTAACCGATGGATTTACAGATCAGCCAGGAGGGGAAAAAGGTTTGCCTTATGGTAAAAGCAGGGTTTTATCAGAACTTCAAATGATAACAAAAATGAAAATGGCTCAGCAGAAAGAAAAATTAAGGGATTCTTTTAGAGAATATCGCAAGAGTGAAATGATCCGTGACGATGTGACTATTTTAGGATTCAAAATTAAATGAAAGGGTGAAAGTTATGGAGATGACATTGTATGATTTGTATCAAGATCTTAAGATGAAAAATATTATTTTTTGTTATAGTGGACCCATTGCACAGTCAAGTATTGAAGGGGTTGGATGTACGCTACGTCGAAATCTTGAAGTTGAAGAAGTTGGAAATGCAGCGACCTTATCCGTTTTTTCTATTTTTATTGAGCAAGTACAAAACATACTAAATTATTCTGCAGAAAGATTAGGAAGCACTGAAGAAATGGAAAGCGAATTGAGAGTAGGGATTGTTGTAATAGGTAAAGAAGAAAACGATGATTTTTATATTTATTGTGGCAACCGTGTTCTTAATTCAGATATTCCAAATTTGACAGAACGGATAGAAGAAATTAGAGACTTAAGTAAAGATGAATTAAAAGCTTTGTATAAAGAAAGAAGACGGATGGAAACTAAAGTAGGGAGCAAGGGAGCAGGGCTTGGGCTCATTGAGATGGCGAGAAAAGCCGGGCGCCCATTAGAATACTCCTTTGTAGATATAAATGACCAATTTTCTTTTTTCTGCATCAAAGTCGTCGTAGGGAGGAATTAAATAATGGAAAGCTTAATGATTGATAAAACAAAGTCTACTCCAGAAATCAATTTTGATATAAATTCAGGAACACTCTGGATTAAAGGAGAATCTTTTCCGGAAAATGCTGCTAAATTCTATACGCCAATACTTAACTGGATAAAAGAGTATTTGAAAAAAAGCACATCAGAAATGGTATTTGAATTTGAAATTATATATTTCAATAGTAGTACTTCCAAGATTTTCATGACACTTTTTGATTTGTTGGATGATGAGGTTCAAGATGGCAAGAAAGTTGTGGTTAACTGGAGATGTGATAAGGAAAATGAAACAGCCATTGAGTGTGGTGAAGAATTCAAGGAAGATTTGGAGCTATTGCCTTTTAATATTTTGTTATTATGATTTGGGGGAAAGACATGAAAACTATTTTCACAAAAGAAGATAAATTAATTGCTAAGGCTGAAAAACTTATTAAATCTAATTCCTTTAAATCTTTAGAAGATGAAGAGGAATATAGGGCTTTATTAGATGAATATAAAAGCCTTCTTAAACAAGTAAAAAGAATTATTAAAATGTCAGATAAGACCCAAACGGAGTTAAAAGCAGTCTCTGAAAAGTTAAATGTTATTTCTCACATTGATGCGCTCACGGACCTCTATAATAGAAGACATTTTGATGAAGTCTTACAAAAAGAATGGCATAGTGCATTGCGATCAAAGGATGAAATAGCTTTAGTAATGATAGATATTGATTATTTTAAAAAGTATAATGATACCTATGGTCATATACAGGGGGATAAATGTTTAAAGAGAGTAGCGGATATCATAAAAGCGTATGCAAAAAGGCCACGGGATATTGTTGCACGTTTTGGTGGTGAAGAGTTTATGATTATTTTACCGGAAACGAAAATCAAAGGTGCAGTTCGTGTTGGTAAAGATATTCTTACAGGTGTTGAAAATATGAAAATAGAACATTCGGCTTCTCCCTTAAAACAACAGATTTTAACGGTTTCCATAGGAATTGCTTCCATATCTCCTTCTAAGGAATCTTCAATAGAAGAATTGCTAACAGAAGTGGACAAAGCACTGTATACAGCTAAAAATAGTGGAAGAAATTGCTTAAGACCTATTTAAAATAATAATATTTATTTGATTATGAATGCTACCCTCGAAGCGTATTTTCAGAGGGTTTTTTACTGGAAACAATACTAAGATTAGAGAGACAAAATAAATAAATATATAAGATTCGTTAGAAATGTAAAATACTTTACATTTCTCATTAGAAAAACATGGTAGGATGAAGTTACAAGGGATAGAATATTGATAACTGGGTAAATAAACAGAAAGAGGGGTCAATATGGAATCTTTTGATTATACGTCACCTTGGCTTAAAGTGGATTTGCATACTTGGGATAAACTTGTGAGCCCAAAATATTTAACAGCATATTCTATGGGAACAGTAATTTTCTGGCAAAGCCAAGTTAATGAATTTGTATATATTGTTAAATCTGGCAGAGTGATGATGAGAGTTGTCAGTGAAGATGGTAGAGAAAAAATTATGATGTTTGCTGAGAAAGGCGGACTATTTGGAGAAACCAGCGCTTTTGAGGGTAGTACTGAGCCTTATAGTGCCGTTGCCATTGTAGACTGTGAGATTTACAAAATTCCCATACCGGTGTTTTTAAATCACATAAAGAGTGATATGGAGATAAATCAGGCAGTCATGACCATTCTATCTCATAAAGGAAGTCTGTATTTTAATCAAATATTGGGATTAACTTTTGGTGATATTCGTTATCGGGTTGCAAATGTGATGCTTTATCTTGTCAAAATGTATGGGATATCAAATCCGGAAGGCATTCTTATCGATATACCTTTTACCCATCAGGATATGGCAGATTTAATTAAGTCATCGAGAGTTTCTGTTAGCAAGGTGTTTCACGAGTTTTCCAATAGTGGCATCATGAAAAAGATGAAGGGCCGCTATATAATATGTGATTTAGAACTCTTAAAAAAAATTGAGAAAATAATATGATTTTAATATATTATTAAATTCTTTTTAGAAAGTGAGGAGAATTCTGTATGACAACCAAATATGTGCCAGAACCTTTTCGAATTAAGATGGTGGAGACGATTAAAATGTTGTCTCGAGAAGAAAGAGAACAAAAGATTGCTGAAGCAAAGTATAATGTTTTTAACCTTCGAGGGGAAGATGTTTATGTGGACTTGCTGACAGATAGTGGTACTGGTGCTATGAGCCAAGAACAGTGGGCAGGTATCATGAGAGGCGATGAATCTTATGCAGGTGCCAGTAGTTATTTTAAGCTTTTGAATGCTGGAAAAGACATTTTTGATTATGAATATATCCAGCCAGTTCATCAAGGACGTGCGGCAGAAAAGGTGCTATTTGGATTACTTATGGGAGAAGGAGAGTTTTCCATATCCAATATGTTCTTTGATACCACTAGGGCTCATGTGGAATTAGCAGGGGCAAGAGCTATTGATTGTGTGGTTCCTGAAGCAGGAGATCCTACTTTAAGGGCACCCTTTAAAGGGAATATGGATGTTGAGAAATTGGAAAAATTGATTTTAGAGCATGGCGCGGAAAAAATTGCTCTTGTTATCATGACAATTACCAACAACTCTGCCGGAGGTCAACCTGTTTCTATTCAGAACATGAGAGATACGGCTGCTATTTGTAAGAAATATGGCATCCGTCTTTGCATTGATGCTGCTCGATATGCAGAAAATGCATTTTTCATAAAACAACGAGAAGAGGAATTTAAAGATAAGTCTATCAAAGAAATTATTAGAGAAATGTTCAGCTATGGTGAAATGTTCACTATGAGTGCAAAAAAGGATAGTATTGTTAATATTGGTGGTCTTATCGGTATAAAAAATGATGGTGATTTGTATCAACAGATTAAAGGTCGGACCATTTCTTACGAAGGCTATATTACTTATGGTGGCCTTGCAGGACGTGACTTGGAAGCTTTAGCCATCGGTCTTTATGAAGGACTTGATGAGGATTATTTAAGATACCGTATTGGTCAGATGGAATACCTTGCAGGACGTTTGGATGAAGCAGGGATCACTTATCAGGCTCCAGTGGGTGGACACGGCGTATTTGTGGATGCAAAGGCAATGTTGCCTCATATTCCATATTATGAATATCCTGGGCAGGCGCTTGCCCTTGAACTTTATAAAGAAGCAGGTATTCGTAGTTGTGATATTGGTTCATATATGTTAGGAAATGATCCGGATACTGGAGAACAACTCCATGCGAAATTTGAATTTACTCGGTTAGCCATCCCACGACGTGTCTATACCCAAGCACATCTTGACATCGTAGCGGATGCGCTTATTGCCATCAGTAAACGTGCAGATTCCGTCAAAGGATACCGCATCACATGGGAACCCCCTGTTTTGAGACATTTCCAAGCCAGTCTTGAACCGATTAAGTAAAAGGGAACAGGGGGAAGCTTGAAAAGTGAAAGTATAAGTTGAAGTTTAAGTTTAAGTTTAAGTGAAAGATAAAAGATAGAGATTAGGGATATGTAGGGACGACCCTTGCGGTTGTCCAGACAAGTGAGAGAATGTGTAGGGACGACCCTTGCGGTTGTCCTTAAGACAGGTAAGAATGGGGATTTTTGATTAAAATCTCCATTCTTTTGGTATTTATTTTAATAAAAATCATGTTATAATCTGATTAAAAGTGAGAATAAGAGAAACTGTTAAAGGAGAAAATTAGATGTTTAAAGAAATGAGAAGAAAAGACAGGGAATTGACTAAGGAAGAAGCAAATGAACTATTAACACGTTGTGAATACGGAACTTTGTCAACTATTGGAGCGGATGGGTATCCATATGGGGTGCCTTTGGATTTCGTTTATGATGATAACTGTATCTATTTTCATTGTGCAAAAGAAGGACATAAATTAGAAAATATTGAAAATAACTGCAATGTATCCTTTTGTGTGGTTAATGATGTGGAACTCATACCCGATGATTTCAGTACCAAATATAAAAGTACGATTATTTTTGGTAAAGCAAAAGAAGTTTTTGAAGAAGAAAAAATGAAGGTGCTGGTTTTAATACTGGAGAAGTATTCTAAGGAATTCATGGAATCCGGAACGAGATATATTGAAGCCATGTGGGATAAAACAAAAGTGATTAAAGTTGAAATAGAACATATGACGGCAAAAGGTAAAAAATAAGAACGGTTTCATTAGTAACGAGAAACTTTTAACTTAATAATATAAAATCTGTATACTTCATTGTATACAGATTTTTTTATATAATAGGAAACATCGATTTTCTATTATATAAAAAAGGGGAGTGCAGAGGGGATACTCCTTTGCCGATTAAGGAGGGTGCAGTGC
>JADQBM010000036.1 GCA_016278615.1 Clostridia bacterium
CTTTTTTTCAATTTATTAGGATTTGTTTTTCAGTGGTTCCGGACGGTTCTTGCGGCTGCTTGAAGCTTGAGTTCGGGGGCTACTGAGCCAGTCAGAGCGTCAAGATAAGGGCGCATCATATTGTGGGTGGATAGAGATTTGGTGCTTAGGAAACCGCTAAAAATGGCAAATAAAAATGAAGTTTTTCCTTGGTTTGAATGATTATTCATTAGATATTTCGAATTCTCTTTAGATGGCAATATATCTTTAATGATTTGTTATAAAAAATCAATTTAGGATTTTGGCATTAGAAAGAGATAAAAAGTGTAAGTGTAGCTATAATATATAAAACAAACTATTTCTGAAACAGAAAAAAGATATTTTGATTTAGATGGTATTTTAAACTGAATTTAAGAGGTTGACTATAATGAAAAGAACAATGAAAATTTTACTTGTTGGTTTTATAACCACAGTAATCAGAATCATAGGACAGATGTTTATCCCCAGCTATGAACAAAATGTGCTAGCACCAAGCGTTTTTGTTAAACAAGGTACAATGCCAATTGCTTTTTCAATATATGCATTTTTGGGTTTTAGTGTTATTGCCGCAATGTATTTATTGGTGGAAAAAAGAATGACCGGAAGTAAAAAAGCAAAAGGTCTTAAATATGGTGCTGCATATTGTATAATCTGGGTAGTGTATTTATTTGAGCCATTACCACATAGTGCAGGTGCAAATTTTATAAATGCGATTGCATATCCGATTGCGGATGGAATTGCTTTAATAGTTATGGGACTTCTAATTGGGATACTGATCGTAAAAGACAGTGATAAAATTGTTGTTAAGAAAAATATATATAAATCTTCAAGGGCTTTGTTTAGCTTCATTTTTATAGCTATTTGTTTTATGGCAGGTAGGATTTTTCAATATACTGTGATGGATATATATTCGCTATTTGATACCCAGTTTTTTAAAACATTGTTATGGGTGGCGATAACAGGAGTGACGGTTTCAGCTGTTCTTATATGGTTTAATCAATTTGTAAGTTGTAAGAATAGAATAAAAAGAGCTCTTATTATTGGCGGCGTATTATACGGCTTAAATATAACTATATTTAATTTTTTTATACCGTTAGTTTTTAATTTTGATGTAACAGACTTATTAATCAGAACGTTTGTTGAAATATGCTTTGTTACAGTGGGAACACTATTCCTACCTGTTAAACAGAATACGATTTAAGTGTACTAAGTGATTAAATACCCAAGGAAAAATAGTTGCGGCAATTACGTTCGGATATCCAAATGAGCATCCAATACATGCAACTCATAAAGCCACTTGCGTATATCAAAATGTCAATGGAAATGGTTATGCGCTGTTGACAATTCATATGGGACAACATTGCTTGACTAGAAACACAAAAAATATTAATACCATTTATATTCACCTAACTTGCCAATAGAAAAGAAACACCTCAAAAAGAGGTGATTTTTAGTTTCTGCGAGGGGAATCGAACTTCTGTCCAGAGGGGAGAATGTCTCCCCTTTTTAGAGGTGAGCCAAAGCTCATTGGGGAACCACAAGGAGGCATCTTTAGCAGGGTTATAGTT
Source organism: Clostridia bacterium (assembly GCA_016278615.1). GTDB lineage: Bacteria > Bacillota > Clostridia > Peptostreptococcales > JAAYPU01 > Soudan-22. The sequence continues at coordinate 1,587 of JADQBM010000036.1, forward strand.
AGTATAAATATTAAATAGTTTAATGCAATTACTACTTTGATGGATGACTCATTTTCTGAATATATAAGCTTCCATCCATCTGAAGCTCTGCATAAAATACATCTTCAATAGAATTAATGTTTGCCTGCTTAATCTGCTGGTCGAGCCATATGGAATCTAATCCTATTTCTGTTACGTTTTTTGAAACTAATTTTCCATCTACAATAATCTCCGTAGGAATATTCTGCCTTGATTCACCAGGTATATTCATATCTTTTTTTGTAACTTGTTCTAAATTCGTTCTCTTTAGTATACTTAATTGACCATTAGGTTCTAAAATTGCATAGTCTACGTCTAAAATTGAATATACATTGTTTGTACGAAGAAGCATTGTTAAATCATCTATGTTAAGTCTTTGCTTTTTAAGTTTGTCTTGCATAATTTCACCTTTTTTAACAACAATGGTAGGCTCTCCATCAAGGATAACTCTTGCCTTTCCTGACTTAAGACTTATGTATTCTACAATAAATGTTAATACTACCCAAAACACAAGTGCAATAGTACCATCTAAAACTGATACATCCCGGTGGACTATCATGTCTCCGGCCATGTTTCCCAGGGCAATTCCTGTAATATAGGTAAAAATAGTTAACTGCCCTAACTGTTTTTTCCCAAGCAGCCTGGTAACTACAATCAAGACAGTAAAACCTACCGTGGTACGAAATAGTGTTTCTAAAATGCTTTCCATCTGTTTCTCCTAAACAATCTTGAATTATGATTATTGTCTTCCGTTTATATCTATTATGTCCGCTAAAATAAAAGCTATGAATAACCATGATAGAAAAAAGAGGTATTAAGCATAAATATGTATACAAGTAAATAGAAAGCAACATAGACATGTCAGACACAGGGATACAATCATGCAAAAAGTGTATTCAAGGTACGTCCCCCTTCGTCCCTTTGTTGACATTCAAGGTACGTCCCCCTTCGTCCCATGATTTATGTATCAATAAGTTTGTTGACATTCAAGGTACGTCCCCCTTCGTCCCCCCAGGTACGTCCCCCTTCGTCCCCAAATGGATAGAATTATTATTTTTAGGGATAATAATTTAGAATATAAAATAGAAGGAGGTATTTTTATGGGTATCGTAACAAATGAGACGGACAAAATGCAAGCTTGTATAGATGCTTGTGCCAAATGTACACAGGCTTGTTATGAGTGTTTTAGCGCATGTTTGAATGAACCAGATCTCAATGCAAGGAAAAACTGTGTGAGCATGCTAGTGGAATGTGCTATGATGTGTCAGATGTCAGTTGGAATGATGTCAATGAGTGGGCAATTCTCAGCAGATCATTGTAAACTATGTGCTCAAATATGTGAAAAGTGCGCGCAAGAATGTGCTATGTTTAAAGATGATCACTGCCAGAAATGTGCAGATATCTGCCGTATGTGTGCAGAAGAGTGTAGAAAAATGGCGACTATGTAGTTTCTACCAAAAGATAAAGTACCCATCACTTGAATGGTTCTTTATCATTTCTATTATTGAATATAACCATGGGAACATATGGTACCAGGCTTGACAAATTGACAAAGGAACCGCCGTATACCGAACGGCGGTGTGATAATGATCAATCAAAAATCAAGATTGGTTTGATAGCTTTCCCTGTATGAGAATCTTCAAAAGCCTTTCCTATATCTTCGAACTGGTAGAATTCAACCAACCTATCGATAGGAAACTGGCCTGCCTTATAATACTCAACTAGCTGCGGTATAAAGACCTGAGGATTAGAACCACCTTCTACCAATCCTGTAAAAGTAATGCCTGGGTTCATGATCATGGGCTCAATGGCCAAGCTGATTTCCGCGGGACCTGTAACACTGCTAACAACAGCCGTTCCTAATCTTCTAAGACATTGAATAGCTTGAAGCGATAAATCAGGAACGCCTGACACTTCAATACTATAATGAGCACCTCCGTCGGTTATCTCTTTGATTTTAGCGACAACATCAGAAACTTCTTTTGCATTGATGGTATCGGTTGCTCCGAATTCTTTTGCTAGCTCCAATCTCTCAGGAACAATATCAACAGCGATGATTTTTATACAGCCTGCAATTTTTGCAGCCATGACAGCCGCCATCCCGACACCGCCAGCTCCAAAGACTACAAGCGTGCTTGCAGGCGTTGGCTTGCATCGATTCAATACTGCTCCGGCACCGGTCTGAGCACCGCATCCCAAAGAGCAAAGATACTTGATCTTTTCGTCGGTCACTCCCTCTATTTTAACAGCATACCTTGCATCTGCCACAACGTAGTTGGCAAAAGCACCTTGCCCAAAGAAAGAGCCGAGGTTTGTACCTTTTTGACTAATTCGATATGTCCCGTCCTTGTAAGCACCGCTAAAGAACAAATCGTTGACTTGGGTACAGGCGTATGGTGCACCGTTCAGGCAGTAACTACAGACTCCGCAAGAGGGGAAAGTTAAACCGACGCGATCGCCGACCTTCAGAGAATCGACAGCAGAACCGACCTCCTCGACAATCCCTACGCCTTCATGTCCAAAAACCATAGGGTATTTAACCCAAGGGATAAACCCATGGATGCCGGCGGCATCCGTATGGCAAACACCAGATGCAATGATTTTTACCAGAACTTCCGTAGCTTTAGGTCCTGATAATTGAGCTTTTTCAATGGAAAGAGCACCTTTTTCTTTTGTTACTGCAACTTTGATTTCCATAATACACCCTCCTTATTATATGGACTTAAAAAATAGAATTACCGTACGTTTATTGGCTTATATTCAAATGCTTTTGCCTGCTTGTTTCGGCAACGGCCCAGAAGATATAAACAACCCCGATTACGCAAAAGACGATAGCGCCAAATATAAATACATTCATCGTAATGTCTTGTCCTATCAATGCAGCTCCCCATCTTGAAATCAGTGGGCAAAAATATGAGCCCAAATTCTGACCACAGGTTGTGACTGCGATCGCCAACGGAATTGCAACTGGTTTAACTGACATTGCCGTTGCAGTCATTATGCTAGCCATGACAATTGTTACGCATAGCCCGTAGAGGAAAGAGCCCACATAAGCCATCGTTATATTCGTTGAATAAGCGACGATAAGGTAAGCAACCGCACCAACAAAGCAACCAACTGTTAAAGTAAAGTTTTTAGTAATGCTGTTTAGCTTACCATAGAAAAGTCCCATTAAGAAACCGCCCATTGCAAAAATCATCGTTGCATTTCCTGACTCTGCGGGACCTCCAAGTCCATGTTCCATCATGAAAATGGATAAAAATTGAGCCAATATCATTCCACAGACAAAGAAAATTGCAAGGGTGACAGCCCAACGAATTGCTGCACCTGTAAGACTTACTTTTTCGATCTTTCCGCCTTCGCTGCGCATTGGTATGTTTGTAGGAAGGAAGATTAGAACAACGATTAATGAAACAACTGCCAAGATATGAACCCAGAAAATAGCCTCCCAGTTGATTTTTGCCAGATAACCGCTGGCAAACATCATAATAGCAGCACCAATCATCTGGGCTGACGTCTGCATACCCATAACCTTCTGGCGTTCTGCTCCTTCAAAATGCATTCCAACTAATGCGGAAGACAATGTCTGAGATAGGCCTACGCCTACTCCAAAAATGACACGAAGCACCAATATTGAAGAAAATGATGTCATGAATGCCGGCCCAATACCACCGAAAATAAAACATAATATACCTACGATGACCAAAGTTTTTATCCGAATGTATTCCTGAAGCTTACCTGCAACAATTGTAACGATTATGATGGGAATCGATGGTACAGCTATGAGTTGGGCAACATCATTTCCCTCAGGACCGAACTTCGCACCCAAAACACCCATTCCTCCAGCAATTGCAATAACGCCCATCATTAAAATAGCAAAACTATAGATCGCCAGCTTAATTTTCATTTTTGATTCTCCCATATTAAGCCTTGTATAATGCACTCTGCATTATACGCTCCTTTCTTTAATATTCTAAAATAGCATAATCTAGGTGTTATTGATTATTGTTTTTCAGTCATAGATTTAATTTAAAATGGGTATTGTTGCTTTTTAATATCCATTGTAATCCAATGTACTTCCGTGAATTCTTCCCATGAATAACGACCGCCTTCACGTCCCATGCCGGACTCTTTAACACCACCGAACGGAGCAACAGAATCAGCATCCACTGTTCCACCGTTTATATGTATCATTCCTGCTTCGATTCCATTTGCAAGGAACATTGCCTTTTCATAATCGTTTGTAACAACACCGGATGAAAGTCCGTATTGAGTATCATTAGCAATTTTTAATGCTTCCTCTACATTTTTAACTGGAATAATTGAGATAACAGGTCCAAAGGTTTCTTCATAATAAATCTTCATATCAGGAGTAATATTTTTGAGAACAGTTGGGGCATATACCCTGCCTTCGTATGTTCCGCCCGTTAAGAGTTCTGCACCTTTCTCAATAGCATCTTTAACGTGAGCATCAATGTCCTGTACCTGTCTATCATGAATGACAGGTCCGATAAATGTCTGTGGGTCCTTTGGATCCCCTGTCGGTAAATGAGATACAAAGCCTGCAAGCTGCTTGGCAAATTCATCTACAAAAGGCTCTTCAACGATAATTCTGTCGGCTGACATACATATTTCGCCTTGATGCATTAATCCACTCATAATCGTAGTCTTAACAGCGTACTCCATGTCGGCATCCTTTAATATGATAAGGGGATTCTTTCCACCAAGTTCCAAATAATAATGTTTAAAGTGTTTAGCAGCTTGCTCCGCAACATGACGGCCTGTAACCGTTGAACCGGTAATGGCTACATACGAGCAACGTTTGTCAGCGATAAGAAGATCCCCTAGGGTTCTTCCCGATCCTGTAATAACATTTAATGCGCCCTGAGGAAGTCCAGCTTCTTTAAAGATTTCAGCAACCTTTAACGCGATATGCGGTGTATCAGAGGATGGTTTATGTACTACCGTGTTTCCTGTCGCCAACCCGTAAGCGATTTTATACATCGACAAAACCATAGGGAAGTTCCACGGAGAAATCGTGACGATTGTCCCTCTTGGTCTTCTGACGCTCATATTGAAACGACCTGGATTCGTATGATATGTTTCACCCATAACCAATTTCGCATCGCCCGCCGCAGTGTAGAGTAGATCAATGGTTGCACCAATTTCAAACATGGATTTCCCGAAAGAGCTTCCACTCTCTCTCTGGAGAATATCCGCTAATTCCATGCGCTTACTCTCCATTAGCTGGGCAACGTTCCTAAGAAGCTGTGCTCTTTCTGCTGGAGGAGTACTCACCCAACCTGCGCGAGCATCGTAAGCAGCTTTCATAACCACTTCCACATCTTCAGCACCAGCTTTCGGAGCCTTTGCATAGAGTTCTCCTGAAAACGGATCAAAATCGTCAAAGGTTGTACCGGATTTTGCATCAACCCATTCGTTGTTAATAAACATTTTTAAATTTTCCATAACAAACTCCTTTCTCTTAAATAAACTATTAACAAATATAATGCACGGTCTTGTCAGTCCCTTTAGTTAAATAGTATCTATAAGCATCTCCCCTTTTTGTTTTTTATTATTTATAATTAGTTTATAAACCAATATAAAACATTTTTAGTAAAAAATTACTGAAAATAAAACAAGGATAATATATTGTGATATAATAGTAAGAAAATTGAAAAAATTTGGATTAGAAAGGTTGCTTCGAATGGATTTTATATGCTATAATTGACACTAAACTTTAGAGCTACTCTAAGTCAAGCACTTTTTTTAAAAAAAATAAATTTATTTTTAACATAGATATCGCGTATGCCTGTACTACTATTAGCTGTTTCCTTCGATTTTGACAATGGTTTAAATTCAATAACTTGATGAACAAGTTGAAGGGCATAACCCCCTGTTTACTTATTAAGACTCATATAAAATTTGTATCATTTTGGATCGGTGCTAATTAAATTTTTTAGAAAATTGAAAAAATTTGATAGAAATTGTTATATTTAAAGATAAAGGTTTGTATAATAAGCATTAAACTTTAGAGCTACTCTAAGTCAAGGAGAGTTAAAAAAAAGGGGGAGAGTTTATGTTAGATCTTGCCGATTGCATTAAATCAATTTCTATGACTAAAAATTTAAGTGATGAACCTGCCTATACTGTAAAAGAAGCATCTGAGAAAGTAGGTGTCTCCGCGCACACATTGCGGTATTATGACAAAATGAACCTTTTTCCGTTGGTGAAAAGAAATGCTGCAAATGTACGTCTATTCTCAGAGGCAGATTTAGAATGGATTCGTATTGTTGAATGTCTCCGAAGCACAGATATGCCAATACATGAAGTCCAACATTACGTTAGTTTATGTCTTAAGGGTAATTCAACGATAGATGAACGGGTAGATATCATCAAAAAAAATGAAGCTATTTTAAGACAAAAAATTGAACAAATGCAATATAACTTACAGCTTTTGCAATTTAAAATGAACTATTATCTTAAAATTCAGCAGGATAGGCAAAAAGAAGATTTGCTTAATCCAATTTACCATACAAAGAAAGACAAAAAAGAATTAGAGGAGAGATAATCTTTCTGAGGTTATTAAAAAAGCTTGATTATTACTATCTGGTCTGACCCCATTATAAAATAATAAAAATGCCGTACATATATATTGGGTGAGGCATTTTTATATTAATATTCTAATGAATGTAGGATATATTTTTATAGTAACATGCCACAATACGAAGTGTATTTATAGAAAAGCTAGGAGAGAATTAAGCATGAAAAAGGCAAGAAAACAGAGAAAAAAATAAGGGGGGCCTCTATAGAATTATTAAATTCTATTTTGAGACACCCCCTTTGATAAAGAAATTCTACTTTATTCCTGCTGCAATTTTTATATTTTCCTGGTGTTGCGGATCCACTTGTCCATCCTTGTGTCTTGTGCTGTTTGCAAAATGTACATCGAAAACGCCGTCAATACCGTTGCCTTTAACCCAGTCCAAATTATAGCCTGCTCCGTAGTTTCCGCTTCTCCATGTGGTATGAATACCTCCGGGAGCATTATCATTTCCGGCATGAGGCAGACTAGATACACTTGCAGCAATTTTTCGTCCATTATATTTAATGAGAATAGGACGTCTTTCCCAACTTAAACTACCACCCCAGATTTCTTTCATTTTGTTAGTATCGTTCAAAGTTAGCGTTTCGCAGTCTGCATGACTGGAGCCTGTTGTTCGCTTCACCATAAAAGACTTTCCCGTATAGAAATCAACGATTTCAAATTCACTTCCCACGGGGAGTACATACTGAGCTTCTGTCCACCAATCTAAATACTCGCCGTACTGTTCTCCAGGCGTTTCTTTTACCGGCACATGATGAACGGGTATCTTTATAACTTGACCAATTGTAAGATATGTGGATTGGTTAAAATTATTTGCTTTTAATAATTCATTAAAAGGTATTTCAAATTTGATGGCAATATCCCAAAGAATATCCCCTTTTTGTACTGTATACTCGGTGTACGTGACATAAGGCTCTGTGATAGTAGGCGTTTTTATAGGTGTCGTAATGGTCGTGCCAGATGCCGGTATTTTTACCTTTTGCCCTATATACAAAATAGTGTTCGCATTGGCATCATTATATGCCATCAATTCTTTGATATCCACTTTATGTTTTTGACTGATAATCCAAAAGGTGTCTCCCCACTGTACAGTGTGAATCGTTTCCTGTGTTTTGGTAGGAATGGCCAACTTGTCTCCGATATATAGCACGGTGTGCTCTGTGGCGTTATTTGTTTCCATTAGAGAAGTAATACTAACGTCATATTTTTGGCTTATGATCCAGAATGTATCGCCGGCTTGAACTGTATGTATTATTTCGTTATTTGTAGGTATTACTAAGCTCTGACCCACATGCAAAATAGTATTCTGTGTTGCATTGTTTGCTTCCATGAGACGATCTATGGGAATATCTAGTTTTTGGCTGATGATCCAGAATGTATCGCCTGATTGCACTGTATAGCTTATGTCTTGGGCATAGCCTATGCTTATACTTCCCAAGAGGATGCTTGTGCTTAACGCGGCAGTAATAACAAGTTTTTTTAAAGTCATTGTTTAAATCCCCCTTGCTGTCATTTAATATTTGTTTTAAATCAGACCTTTATATTGATAAATATTAATTCAACATTATTCAACATAATCCTTTATGCAATATGTGGAAAAGATTGCGATGTTCTTAATGTAGAAATTGGCGATGAAGTTTATATAAAGTGTAAAAATTTCCTATTATATAAAAAGTATTCTACATATGATAAAATAATATATAAAAAGTATTGAAATAATAATACATTAGAAACGGAAAAGTGTTGTTGATTGGAAGGTGTAAGGATGTTAACAAGGACAAATATAAAAAATGGTGATGAACTCTCTATTCTTGGGTTTGGATGTATGCGTTTTCCTATGAAAGGACCCAGTATCGATGAAGAAAGATCCATTGCCATGATTAGAGACGCTATAGATAAAGGCGTTAATTATTTTGATACGGCATATCCGTATCATGCTGGAAAAAGTGAACCTTTGTTGGGAAAAGCATTAGAAGGTGGGTACAGAGAAAGGGTTAAAATTGCTACAAAACTGCCTCACTATATGGTAAACAGCCTTGAAGGTGCAAAAAAGATATTTAAAAATCAATGTACAAAGTTGAAGACGGAGTACATTGATTATTATATGTTCCATATGCTGTCGGACAAATCAAACTTTGACCGAATGGTAAAAATGGGGATAATGGAGTGGCTTGATCAACTCAAACAAGAGGGTGTCGTAAAGAATATAGGATTTTCTTTTCATGGTGGGAAGACGGATTTCGAAGAAATTGTTAAGGCATATCCATGGGACTTTTGTCAAATTCAATATAATTATTTGGATGAGAATAATCAGGCAACACGATCTGGACTACAACTGGCACATTCTTTGGGAATGCCTGTTATTGTCATGGAACCTTTACGGGGTGGAAGACTCGTGGATAATCTGCCCGAAGAAGTGCTAAAGGCATTTAAAGATTATGATGAAAAACCTTCGCCGGCAGAGTGGGCACTTCGCTGGATATGGAACCATCCAGAAGTAACAGTGATTCTATCCGGAATGAGTAACGAGGAGCAGCTTGAAGAGAACATCCGTATCGCATCCACAGCAAAAGCAAATGATTTAACCGACGAGGAAATGAGTGTATTTGACAAAGTTAAGTCCATTATTCTTGAGAAAACTAAGGTGCCTTGTACAGCCTGTAATTATTGTATGCCATGCCCTTTCGGTGTGAATATACCTGGATGTCTCTCTGTTTATAATGATAAGTATCTTTTAGGAAAGAAAGGTATTCGTATGAAGTATCTTCAAACCATGGGGATGATGGCTAAAAATCCTGCCATTGCTTCCTTGTGTACGGAATGTGGAAAGTGCGAGGGTCATTGTCCACAGAATATCGAGATTCGAAAAGAACTTAAGACAGTCAAAAAAGAATTGGAAGGCGTATTCTTTAAGCCAGTAGTGGCTGTTTTAAGAAAAGTGATGAAGCGTTAGTAAGAGAAAAGAGACTTAGATAGATGATAAATGAAAGATAAGGAGGAGAGAACATGAGTTATTACATTTTGGCAATAAATCCCGGCTCCACCTCAACAAAGGTTGCTCTCTACAAAGATGAGGAGGAAGTTTTTAAGGAAAGCATTGACCACCCACAGCAGGAAATGGATAAGTACAATAGCCTTCTGGAACAGCTTCCCTTGAGGAAGGCGTTGGTGCTTGAAACACTGGAAAAATACGGCTTTAAGCCACAGCAACTCTCGCTTGTCATGGGCAGGGGTGGGTTGTTTCCACCTATTCAAACCGGAGGATACAAGGTTAACAAGCGGATGCTGGAAATGATCTATAACGAGGAAATTTCGGCACACGCATCCAACCTAGGGGCAGTGTTGGCAAATGAAATTGCACAGATGGCAGGTGTGAATGCCTATATTTACGATGCCGTTTCCTCCAATGAATTTCCCCCGTTGGCAAAAATAACCGGAATGAAAGAAGTGGAGCGCAAAAGTTTTTATCATGTGTTGAACAGTCGCATGGTGGCGATAAAATATGCGGAATCCATGGGCAAACGTTACGAGGACATGAATCTGATTGTGGCCCATTTAGGTGGTGGAATCACCATGGGAGCACATCTGCGGGGAAAGATCATAGAGTCTCTTTCCGATGACAATGGTCCCTTTGCCCCTGAACGAGCCGGAAGTGTGCCGCTGCTTGATGTGATTGAACTATGTTATAGCGGCAAATACACCAAGAAAGAAATGATTAAAAAGGTACGCGGCATGGGTGGCTTGCGCGATTTGCTCGGCACTTCCGACGGCCGCAAAATTGCGAAGATGATTGACGAAGGCGACGACCATGCAGCGTTGATCATGGAAGCGCAAGCGTATCAAATAGCCAAAGGCATTGCCCTTGTTTCACCGCCGTTGCAGGGTAACTGTGATGCTATTATCATTACGGGCGGTCTGGCAAATGACAAGCGGCTTGTGGAAAACGTTACTAAGTACATTGGTCACATGGCAACCGTTGTTGTTATGCCTGGCGAGTATGAGATGGAGGCTCTTGCGCTAGGGGGGCTCAGGATACTTAGAGGCTTAGAAGAAGTAAAGGAAATGTAGAATTGTGGATAGCTCCATCAGGCAAACCCTCGACGTAAGTCGAATAGACATTGAAGGGATGACAGGGTGTTAGGCACCGAACAAAAGAACAAAATAGTAAAACATTTACAATAAAGCATCTTTTGCTAATAGTGTCAGGGGGTGCTTTTTTAGAAGACGAATAAATGAAGAAGACTATAGAATAAGTGACGAAGATATTGAAGAACGATACAATTTTCAAACAGAAAGAAAAGAATTAGAAAGTGGAAAAAGAGCCAAGAAAGTAACGGACGCACGAAAAATTATTAGACAATACAAAACCCCTTGATCTATATTTCTTTAAATCAAGGGGGCTTTTTTATAGTGTTTAGAGAATGAGTTTGTTTTGAAACATTCAACGAGATATGTCGGAAAATAAGAAAAAAACATTGAATTAGTAACCAAATTATAACAAATTATCTTATAGCAAAAATGTATAATTATATAACAACAAGTGATATATCAGAGATATATCACCGTTATAATTTCATTATATAGCATACAAAATGCTTAATAACAAAAGCATTTGAAAGGAAAGAGGAGATGCCTATGATTGCTTGGTTAGTAGTCCCACGCGATATAATTTGATACAACATTAAGAAGTGCTTATAAGTTTAATTTAAATTAAAGGAGTGAAACAATTTGAAAAGTCGAAAAGTATTTCCATTAATTATTGTGATTTTAATATTGATTGGGAATATTATGTCAGTTTCTGCTTTGCCGATAGAAAGCAATAATTCAAACCACATAAAAAAGATAGATAAAACACAAGTAACTACTGATATTAAGAAAGAAAAAAAGGTAGAAGCGATATCCTTAGATAGCATGGAAAAACCTCCTATAGATATAACTTTAGGGAATCAATTACCTCTTACGGGTTACTTTACTCGTAATGTAACTGTGGGGGATGATACTCGGACAGTCAAGATATACGTTGCCCCAGAAACAACAGTTCGTGATTACTTCACTGTGATCGCTGCCCCGGAAGGTATGACAACCGAAGAGTTTCTTTTAAACAGTAAGTGGTTTGATATTGCTGATGAACAATCAGAAGGTCTATTCATACTAGAACCAGATGAAGAAGGGTGGGGTACTGTTGAAGAAGAACTTGAATACGTTAATGAAGCAATAAAGATTTTAAAAGACAAAACATATTACAACACCTTCGGCGTATTCTACTTAGCAGGTTATGGAAAAGGCGGCACCGTATTACAGGCTTGGGCAATGGAAAATCCTTTGTTCGTAATTAGCCAAGTCTTTGTTCAAACTGAAGATTTAAGTAATGACTTTATAGCTAAGACAGGTTCAAAAACATTCACTGAAAACAGTGAAATCTCTTACAGCGAGGTTCCAGTGCCAACCTGGTTCGTGAATGATGACTTGAATTCGGTTAAGAACCTTATTGCATATTGGAAAGAAGCCAATGACTGTGTAGAAGAGGGGCGTATCTCATCAAATGCTCCAATGGGTAGTACTGTTTTCATGCAGGATGAAAATTCTGATAGAATCGTAACTTCCTATAGTGATGTTTCTTCCAAAGTTGCAGTTCTTGAAAAAGGTCCTGGCGGAACATATAACAAGGGTTTTACTAAGGCAGTGTATGATTCTCTTTCCTATTATACTCGATATGACAATACTTCCATCAATGGGAATGTTCTTGGCGTAAGGCCTGATTACGACAAGATGGGTGTTGAGATCAAACAAATGGTTATAGATGGCTACACCCGCGATTACCTGGTATATGTCCCTAAATCTGCTCCTAAGAAGAACATACCTATTGTCTATGTGTTAGCTGGAAACACACAAACCTGTCGTGTATTTTTTGATGCAACCCATTGGTGGGAAGTAGCCGATGAATACGGTTTCATGCTTGTCATGCCAAGTGAGCAGTACAGTTCATCTACTGAAATGACTTGGAATGTTCATGGCAATGCCAATATGCAAGATGATTTTATATTCCTTGAAGAAGTCATTAAACAAATTGACAAAGATTACAATACCAATCCAGGTAGACGTTATGCCACTGGTCAATCCCTAGGATCAATGTTCTGTAACTATGCAACAATGGTAATGCCAGAATACTTTGCCGCCATGGGCTCTACCTCTGGACCTATTATGAGAGCACCTGAAGAGAAAAAGATTGACAAAATACCTTTTTGGTTGTTCTTTGGTGAATATGACATTTGGAGTTGGGATCACACTACTGATGGTTTAACTAACAATACAGTTCTATACTGGTTAGATAGAAACAATTTAGGAGAAATTGATGATGCAATAGTAAGTACTAAAGACAGGTACACTACTTATACCTGGTATGATGGAAACAGTATACCAATGTATAAATACACACAGACCGCAGCCAGATCCCATAACTGCATCGTATCTGAAATGTGGGAAATATGGGAAGAATGGTTCTCGCACTGGGAAATGGATGAAGAGGGATTCCGTCATTACATAGGAGAAACCCAGTAATATAAAGATCTTTTTCATAAAGATATCATTCTGGAGATTTAACATTAGACACTAAATCCTATGAAGATATTACAGTACTGAAAAAATAAACAAGGAGGAAACACTATGTTGAACTTTTCAAAAAATTGCAAGCGTATTTTAGCATTGACATTGATCGCTATGTTGTTACCGATTTTTTCTTTTGCAGCCACTCCAAAGGGAAATGAGATTACTAAGGCTGAATTTATCGCAAAGATTTCAGAATATTTTGCATGGCCACATCCTACTGAGTACAACGATATTTGGAAAGCACCACTTAAGCAATTCAACGATGTGAAAACAGAAGACAAGTATGGTAAGCAAATTGAGGTTGCTTACGAGGAGGGTATCATAAGTCCAGATGCCTCAGGTAACTTCAATCCTGAAAATGGTATCTCACGACAGGATGCCGCGGTTATTTTTGTTAAGGCGTTTATGATCTCTGAATCGGACAAGGACGTTAATTTTTCTGACAGTGATGATATAAGTGTGGACGCCAGAGGCAGCGTGAATGCCCTAGTAGAGCTAGGCTATATGTCCGGCAAAACCCATAAATTATTCAGGCCTAATGACCTTATAAAGAAAGAAGAAGTTGACAGGATATTTGATAAAATAACCAGTGTAATGGTTACTCCTGTTCAAGCACTTCCAAAGCAGCACAATAATATAGAGCTCTTTGCACCAAGGCGTTATGTTAAGCTCTATTGTCCAACTCCAGATGCTACTATCTACTTCACTAAGACAATAGCTACAGATATTGATGAGATTCAAGAGCCTCCAATGCCTGACATAACCGATCCCGATCAAATATATACTGTTGTAGATGATGGCCATATTAAAGAGGATTATTCCAGAAACGTTCATACGTATGTAGTGTATAAGGCTGTTGCAGTTAAGGACGGAATGGCAATAAGTCCAGTTCAGACTTTCACCTGGAATCTACATCGTCCTGAAGACGCTGATTTTGGGCACGAACTTATTCTCGAGAAGACCGCGACCAGTCCTGCAGTATATCAACTCTATAACAATTCAGAATCCGTTCGTGCAATGGCTTGGTATATCGAAGGGCAGGAAAGTGGGATCTTATTTGATGCTTTGCAGACTAAAATCAATATCAAAAACTTAAAGGATTATATTGATGCAAATATTGTAACAAAACCTTATGATGTGATCATTGGGCACGCGCATCCTGATCATGCTGTACAGGTTCCAAACTTTATAAACGATCACGACGTCTATAGCAATGAGCGTGGATGGGGAAGTTTAACAAGATACTTGCCTGATCCAGTAGATCAAGCAAAAGTTAAAAATATTGAAGAGGGTGATTTATTTCATCTAGGTGGTTGCGATCTATCCGTATATGCCATGCCCGGACACGCTGACGATAATATCATCCTTCAAGATAAGGCAAATGGTTTGATATTCTCCTCTGACATCTATGGTTGTACTAGGGCAGGTTCTGCAGACAATGTTGGTGTATTAAGAGGAGGAATGAAAGTAGATATTCTCCTTTCATTGGCTCAGCAGACTTATAGCAATTACAAAAAAGATGGTGGTAAGACTACGATGCTTTTCACAGGGCATGATGAATATCCCCTTGGGGATAACAACCTTAAACTTTTTGAGGCAGCATTACAGCAGGTAGTTGACAAAGGCGAAGATGGCTGTTCTCCTACCCTTCGTGGAGGGAACAATGCTCCATACAGTCGTACAACACTAATAGGGGATATGTGGAAGGATGGAACCAATTGGATTTCTTTACAGCTTTCAGGTATAATGGGTGACGATACCGAATATCTTACTAACAACGCCGCCGCCAACTATAATGGTGAAGATGGATTTATGCAATATTCTGTGCTTTCAAATATCGAAATTGATGGCGGAGAGCTTGTAGGAAAGCCGCTAGCTTGGGCGCCACCATCTGAAGTTAACTATGCTGGCGAGACAATAATCGTGGAAAAATCGCTGCAAAACAAGTTTGATCCGTGGAGTTATGACTACACTATCAAAGTGCCTACATCTAACGAAAACATCACTATAATTCCCACTACCATGTCAACAATGGTTAAGTCGATTAGGTTGAATGGGAAAAAGATAGAATATCGTTCCAGCAACACTATTCCAGTTTCAGACGGTACGGTCATCACGATTGATATTATAGCACCTGACAAAATTACCACAAGTACTTATACTTTCACTGTGGATAAGATTAGTGAATAATTAGCAGGATATACCTTTTATTATTCGAAGTGTAGAATAAAATGTTTGACAATTGATAATGCATATAAAAAATCATAGTCATAAATCTATACCATGGCTTTTAGGGCAGTCCAAAACAGAATAATTCAAAGCTGAGTAATAGAGTTAAGGTGTCTGCAATTATTTTGAGACACCTTAACTTTAGAAAAACACTAGTATAACAGTTATAGTTTCTTTCAATCATACGGGCTCTTTTCTTTTTCTTAGGAAGTACAAGATAGGGTCCGTTTTTTTGTTTGCTTTACATTCTACCCAAGACAACCATAATAAAAGCATATTATGCCAAAAGGATTAAAACATTAATATGAACAACAGAATTATTAAACTAGTAGTTGCCCATAACAAATATTTATTTAAATTTCCGTCATGATAGTTACTTAACTCATAGCCTGTAGTTACAAATATCTTAGCCACTACTGGTTTTTTTGTAATTACTATAAATAAAACGGAGTATCTTCTTGAAGCAAGTAAAAAATAATAGTAAGATCATCGTCTGAAGAGGATAAATAAAATAAAGACCAGTGGAGGGCTTCTGTGTTAATAATATTATGCTCCAGCCATCTGCCTGCATTTGTGGCACAGTTGGGCAATTCAAGCAGTATCAGGAGTAAGTGAGAGTAAAAAGCTTTTAGCTAGCCACAATATGTCACAGGTAAAATAGGTATAATAATTATTATAAAAATGGTATAATATTGTTTTGTTGATGGTAATGAGTAGACAAGCCAGAGCAAAAAGTCAAACATGATTATATCATAATGCCCAATTGTCTCTATGCCTAATTATTTATAAAAGGAAAATATTATGAAAAACCATACTTTTGGATATTTTTATGCAATTCTTGCAGGATTCTTTTTTGCATTAATTGCGATTATAGGTAAAGGGCTTATCTCAGGGGGCATGCATCCTTTTCAGGTAACCTTCTATCAATACATTTTTATCACCTTGATTCTTGGGGCTTGGCTGTTTTTACGCAAAAAGAGCGCATTGCACTGTGATGCAAAGAGATTACGTTCTTTTGCATTGCTTGGGATTATCGGTGGAGCTGGGACAAACCTCTTTTTTTATTCTGCCTTGCAATATCTCGGTGCGGGAATGACGTCAATGCTATTGTTTGTAAGTCCTATTTATGTCACTCTCTTTTTTGCTGCTACCAAAATCAGAATAATGAAGCCCATTAACTATTTTTCTGTTTTAATTGCTGTAATTGGCGCAGCCTTAGTTCTTGATGTATTTTCGGGAGCGCTCCATTTATCTGCAAAAGGGATTGTACTTGGGGCATTAAGTGGTGTCACCTATGCATTTTTTAATGTCTTTGTAGATGTTAAACTTAAATCCGAGGACCCAAACGTTATTATTTTTTATACATCTATTTTTGCATTGTTTTTTACTTTTATATTGCTCCTGTTTAAAGATATCGGATTAACCGTTAGATTAATGGACTTGCCTTCAATTATATTCTTGGCGAGTTTTTCCGGTATACTTCCTATCTATTTCATCTTTAAAGCATTACAGTATGTTGGGTCGGAAAAAGTATCTGTTATTGCCTCAGTGGAATTGCCGATGACACTTATTATGGCGTTTGTATTCCTCGGAGAGCATATGAGATTCATTCAGGTTTTTGGCATTTCACTTATAATCCTATCTACTGTTTTGTTACACTATAACGAACAAGAAGAAATTAATACCTTAGAGTAAAAGCATATGTTTTCCTAACTACAGAATCAGAAGAACACACCGAACAAAAGAATAAAACTAGTAAAACATTTACAATAAAGCATCTTCAGCTAATTGTGGCAGAAGGTGCTTTTTTTAAAGAGCGAATAAATGAAGAAGACTATAGAATAAGTGATGAAGATATTGAAGAACGATAAAAGTGGAAAACGAACCAAGAAAGTAACGGACGCACGAAAAATCATTGTGATTTTATCAAATGAACTAACCAATGAAAGTAATAAAACAATAAGCGAGGCTCTAAAGATAAGCCAGGGGAGAAACATCCCTTTGCTTCCAAACTATGTTATGATAGAGGAGATACTCTTCGTTATACTTTCTGGTATAGAGATACAGAAATGATTGGAATATAAAGAAGTATACGGGAAACGGTGGAAGTGCTAACCTTAGAATAAAAATAGGGACGTGCATTTATAATTGTCGAAATATTTCAAAAATTCAAACATATATCCTTAAGGTATTATAGTTTAAAGGTAGAATAGAAAGGTAGTGATTTAATATTGTTAAATAGGTTGATTCATATAAGAAGGCGGGCTATTTTACCTATAGAGCCCATTGAGATGAAAGATATGCTTGGACCAAAAGAGTGGGAAAAGCAAATGATAAATCTGGCGAAAAACCATCAAAATGTTAAGATGATGCGCTATAATTTTGTAATGGCTGATTACAATCGGGTTGCGTATAAAAAACTCAATAAAATCCGTAGTAGCATTTCAGAAATATCCTCAGACCTTATAATTTTAATTCCTGCTGCACGTTGGTTATTTGACAACTTTCAAATGTTGTATCGAGAGATTAAGAAGATTAGATCCACAGGAACAAGCTATGAGGTATTACCCATTTTAAGAACAAAGGCATATCGGGGGTACCCCAGAATTTATGTGGCGGCAAAGAAAATGGTGGCCATTTCTGGCGGCCATTTAAATGAGGAAAATATCACCT
>JADQBM010000083.1 GCA_016278615.1 Clostridia bacterium
TTCTTGATGGGAATCCCACCCACTATAAAACGCGCCCTTTTCCTAGCGCACTGCCTGGCACCTTTCCCTCTTTGGATGCCCTCAAAGGCAGTATTATATATACTCCAGTATTTATTGCAATTACCACTGGGTTGCGCCGTGCTGAAATAGCTGGGCTTCGATGGAAAGATATTGATCTATCTAAAAAAACCATTTACGTAAGTCATACACTTCAACGGATAGAGGGAAAGCTTGAGCTAAGGCCAACAAAAAACGAAACAAGTAATCGTACAGTTACTATGTTCGATGCACTTGCTGACCATTTAAAAGAAGTGAGAAAAGAGCAGCTGAAAAACTGTTTTCCTACTGAAAATGAAAATACTAATCTATACTATGTTTGCTCATGGGAAGATAGAAAACCTATGGATCCACATTATATCTCAACCATGTTTACAAAACTGATAAAAGAATATAACCTACCTCCTATACGCCTGCATGATCTTCGCCATTCTCATGCGACGCTGCTGCTGAAAGAAGGGGTTCATCCTAAGATCGTCTCCGAAAGATTAGGCCACAGTGAAATTGGAACTACTATGAATATCTATAGTCATGTTACACCTAATATGCAAAAGGAAGCTGTAGAGAAGCTAGAGAGTAGTTTGTTTGTGAAAAAATGAAATAAGGGGCAATGCCCCTTATTTAAAGTAGACTAATTATATGGATATTGCCGGGTTAATTTATAAAATTTACTTATCGGAAGGATGGGTCTCCCGTCGGTCGTGTATTGCTGACGTCCTTGAGCCTACAAGCACCGCTCACGCCAGGGACCCTTTGGGTCGGCTAATAGGGTCGACACCTCGGTTGGAGAAGGGATGTGGCGAGCACACCCAAAACCTTTTAACCCACGCGCCTTCACGGCAATATGGGGTTATCTGAATTTATCACAAAGCACAATTAGTTTATTAATGCTTGAATTCTTCGTAAAAGTTTTTCATATAGATCACTCTCATTTTCCCACACAATATGGCTATACTGCCTTGTATCAAAATGAACTTTTTCTAATTCTTCTTTTTTACACATCCAAATAACTTGCCTACCTATTCCCATTCCAAATCCTGCTTCAAAATACACGCCATTTTTTTGGTGTGTAAAGTCACAAACAAGAAATTTACTTTTTCTTATTTCCGCAATAATTAAATCACATATTTTTTCATTTGTTTCATTCCTATCAACTCTATAAGGTTTATAACCGGCATCCTTAATTGCTTCTTTTATACTATCTTCATATGTTTTATCCATAGACTTATCAAATGACATTGCTACAAACGCTTGCCTTGATTCAAAATACTCCCCACTTTTTAAATCAGCCACTTTATTCCATCCTTTAGCTGTCAATCTAATATCCACAGGAGTACGTTCTAAGTTTTTTCCCATTTTGCCTTCAATGAAATCATTTAATGAAAGCTGCTTCATGATAAAAAACATACTATTTATATCGCAGCTATCTGAATATAATAACGGATAATCTTTTTCTGTCACAGTAATATATTCACCTGCAAAGCTTGAAATCATGGATAAATTTATCAAAGCCCTGTTAATACGATCTGATAGCAGCGCAGGGAAATCCTTAATAATTTCTTCAAATGTAATTGCATATTCGATATCTTCAGCAATTTCTTGATCTTTGTATACTGTAAGAATTGGTAATTGTTTTACACTTCTGCTTCTTAAATAAGCAGACATCTTTAGTCCTTCTTTCTCATATTTTTTACTTCCTTCTAAAACAAACTGTTCTGCTTCATATGTAATTTCAAATTCTCCACATATGTAGCAATTATAAGTTTTTATTTGTCTACTTGAGCTATGTTCCATATCTGCATTGTTCTTACAAATTGGACATTTATCCATTTACTTCCCTCCCTCAAGAGAACTTAACTAAAATTATTTGTACGTCAGATAATCATATTATTAAAAACGTTAATATTGATAATTTTAGATAACATTCCGCGTGTTTACGGTGCGACAATACTATTACTCGTTGTGTTGAAAATACGCTCTTAAGTGAAGTTGGTCGTCCTAAGCAAAGAGATCGACAGAACGTCAACTTTAAAATAGAAAACACTAATACTAACTCTCTATTTTCAGTGCAAATTAGTCGTTGTTATCACTATCTTTTTTTTTAATTTTAACAAAAGTCTCAGTGCTCATAAGAGAGTTGGCACCCTCATTAAGTGCGGTTACCTTTAACTCTTTAATTTTTTTTGTCTTTTTTACATTTGAATCCACATTTTCTAACTTTTTAATATCTATGATAGTATCCTTTGGTCCAGTGCTGCCCATTTTATTTCCCCCTCAGTTTATTTAGTAATTATGTAAAGCAATAAAGTAATTAAACTTATTATAATTATCCTTATAGAGTCTTTGAGTCTCTGAGCTTTTAGTTCATTAATAAGTCTATGATCCATAATAATTCTCTTATATGTTAACGCTATCCTTGCCGCCCCAACATGTTTCTCCTCATTTAGTAAATCTTCATCTATTTGTTCCACATTAAAATTTATATATTTATCTACTGACACAATTTTTGATAGAAATAAGATTGCAATAGAGAATAATACATATGTCGAAATTCCTGATAAGATATTGATTAAGGTTAAGAAGTCTAAAGGTACAGTAAATCTATCTAAAACTGTACGAAAATTCACTTTATCAATAATAATTATAGCGAGGCCACCATATACAGTGAGCATAATTCCTGCTCTATTTTCAAAACTTATCTTCTTGTTTCTTTCAAATTGATATTCCATTTTTACAGTACTTAAATACTCGCTAACAGATGTCCTATCAAAAATAGATTGAATATTTGACTTCTGAGTTTTATCCTTCTTTTTTTTCTTATTTTTCATAGAACATCTCCTTAAAAATGTATTCCTTTTAAACTATAAATTCTTGCCGTAAAATCTGCTACATAACGGCGCTGTCCAAATGCGATCAATTTCATTAAACGTTTGAGTTTACGATACAACAATCCGACCGCTTGACCGTTGTATTGGAAATACGCTGTTAAAAAAAGTCTATTTTCTCGCAACTTTTGAACAGCTCCATTACTTCCGCCATATTCCAAAATTTGAGCTTCATTTGGGATACTTCCATCTTTCATGTAGTTGCTATATTGAACTTTCGTACATGCCAATAAATCCTGCAAATCTATTCCTCTTATGAATAAATAGATACATTGAATATATCTCAGGTAACATATCTTTCCCGAATTTTATTACCTCCTGAAGGGACATATTAAGCATAATCTAAGCCTCCATATAATTTTTACTTAAAGAAATTTTCTGGCCATAAATGTTCAGGTAAATGCTGACGAATTAATATAGCTTCTGTAATGTACCCTCTACTCTCTAATTCCCTTAAGAAAACTGGCCATGGTGGGATATTGCTTCGATACACATCTGTAGAAGATGTTGACATACCTCCACCTTGTGCAGTTGATAATCCTCCATATCTTGCCGTTGATAGCCCTCCATATCTTGCTGTTGATAACCCTCCATATCTTGCCGTTGATAATCCTCCATACCTACCCGTTGATAACCCTCCATATCTTGCCGTTGACATGCCTCCACCTCGTGCTGTTGACATACCTCCACCTCGTGCTGTTGACATACCCCCACCTTGTGCTGTTGATAATCCTCCGTCGCGTGCTGTTGACAACCCTCCGCCTCGTGCTGTACTTAAATTACGTGGCCAAGTATTAATCTCTTCAATTATTGGACTACTCATGATTCTTCTCCTTACTTTTATCATTCAAAAGCATTAATATTATTAAGTCAAAGTGATTTTTTCGCCTAAATATATTCACAATGTATCTATACAATACTTTCTTTTATTAAGGTGTTGCACGCATGTTGCAATATCTTTATATTAAGTCGTAAGGGGTTTTTACCCCCTTACGATTTATTTATGTAACTGTGTAATAGTTGTAAAATTTATGAGTTCATTAATGCTAATTTTAATATTCTACAAATTATTAGAAATACCTTCTATTTTTTACAATTAACTGAACAAAACGCCCTTGGAAGAATAGTTATAAGAGGTGCTTTTATATGCTTTTTTATTAGATGTTAGCAAAATGTTAGCAAATTACTCAAAAACCACAAAATGCACGATTTAGCATATAGCCAAAACGTGCATTTTTCAATCTTTTCTTGGTACCCCATGCGCGGTTCGAACGCGCGACACCCTGATTAAGAGTCAGGTGCTCTGCCAGCTGAGCTAATGAGGCATATTTTCAGTCTAATAATAATTATAACATTAAATCTTTATTTTTCAATAATAAATTTTTTCCTCTAATCTCCCATCATCCATTTTTCCCTCATAATCATTTGTATGATAAATAGTTCACCCTGTATTTCTTCTGGGAGATCTTTTGAAATGCTTTCTATGCAGCAAGTGTATTTTACAGGTATTTCAAGGTGTTCGCTTAATTGTGTTATGAGAGTGTTCCCCTTTAAAACATCTTCTACTGTTGTATTTTCAAGCATATGTGTATTGTTAATGAGGCCCGTTACGCTGATGGCCGTTTGGGCTTCTATGCTTTGGATGTATTCAAGTACTTTATCAAAGGTATCTGTTTCAGGCCTATTTGCATTAACAACAAAAAACAGATCGTAAGAGTCTTTTGTAAAGAACTTTTTATACCGTGCCAAGGTTCTTGCTCCAGAAGCGTCACCCCCAACGTCTAAAATCACTTGTCGATCTGGGTTCTGCAAAGGGGCATGGATGTTCGCTGCAAGGGATGGCAGCTCTGCGGTAATATCTTTGTTAAAGCTGTTGCTGATAAGTTCGATTCCTTTCTCAGTGAATAGTGGCTTTTTCTCCCTGCTTCTAAAGTACGGGTTCACAATATCTAAGTCTACTATGGTGACTTTTTCGCAGCTCTCACTGAGTTTTAAAGCATAATTAACTGCAAATTCAGTCTTTCCACTCCCATAATGCCCCACAATAATTCTTATCCTCTTATCCATAATTTCACTCCTTTAACTCTTTTGAAAAAATTTTTACGAAAAAAAATAAAATAACATCTATATTTTAACTGAAAATAGAAATAATAATCAATAAGGAGGGATAAAGAATGAAAAACAACCAAAATAATAATCAAAACAATAACCAAAACAACAGCAGAAATGCAAATAATGATGCTGGATGCAACACAAAGAACACCAGAAATAATCAGATGAACAACAGCAAAAATGAGTCAGTAAACAAAAGGAATCAGAAAAACGAATCACAAGACAGTAACAACAATTGCCAAAACGAGTTAGACTTTTAATTTATAATCACTTTATTTTTGGCAGTATCGAGAAATAGCTTTAAGCTATTTCTCTTTATCTCTCCTCATTCTTGTTGACCTTCTTATCTTAATCCCTTATAGTATAAATGTAAATCATAAATAATCAAATTTGTGACTATGGGGCCTAACGATGTAGTAGAGGTGAACTTATGAGAATTAGAAAAGATGTTTTTGAAGACGAAGAAAACCAAATTATTTTAACGGCTAAAATATCAGACGCTTTAGCTCATCCCGTTCGAATAAAAATTCTAAAATATATTTTGATCAGCAATTCACAAAGAACAGCGATACATAATAAAGATCTGGTAGAATTTTTTGATTACTCCCAATCTACAATTTCTCAACACGTAAAAAAGTTAGTAAATGCAGATATTCTTCATGTAAAACGTAAAGATAATTTTTCGGAATACTATGTAAATATCGGTATTATGGGGAAATATATAGATATGTTGAAAAAGTTAGAGCTATAAACAAGAATCTTAGCATAAAATAATCCTTCACATATAAAACTATTGTTCACATTCAGCGCTGAATTGCGTATATTGATAAT
Organism: Clostridia bacterium; assembly: GCA_016278615.1. Taxonomy (GTDB): domain Bacteria; phylum Bacillota; class Clostridia; order Peptostreptococcales; family JAAYPU01; genus Soudan-22. Next base: position 5,886 of record JADQBM010000083.1, read on the forward strand.
GAAAATAGTTTTTTAAATATTGGAGGGTTAATTTTATGGAAAATATGTATCCAAATATACCAAAAGCACCTATTACACAACCGATTGAAGAAGCTCCAGAAGTAGGCGGAATTTATGATATGCCACCCATGCCTATGCAGCCTATGCAGCAAATGTGTTGTATCCCCGTATACTGTATGCCAATGCAAGGTATGCCATCTATGATATCTCCTGCAATGGAGCCTAACATGCCAATGTATGGCGGCGCACAAGATCCTAATTCCATTTATGGCACACAGCCTATGACAGGTATGCCAGATATGTATGGCACACAACCTATGATGGGTATGCCAAGGTATGGCGCACAACCTACGCCTTATTAAATCTTGTCTCAGATAAAGAGCAGGGCCCCTTGGCTCGGCTCTTTTTATTATCCTATCAAGTGTTTTAAATCTTCTTGGCTAATTGGATTTATAGCAGCTTTTCTTTTAAGAATCTTATATATCCTTTCTTCTTCTTGATAAGTACAGTCCCCTTTATAACGACATGCCTCACAATTCCAACACGACATAAGGTTATCGTTTAAAAAGATGTTCGCATTAAATTCTCTTAATACCCTTTCTACTACTTCACTGGTAAAAAAGCTATTTAATGTTTTGTAAATGTATTCATGTTCTTTTTCCTCTGATTTTAAATAAAGATAATTTAATACACATCTATAATAAACTCGGTTACTTAATACTTCTCTCTTACCTATTGCGTGGTTAAACCATTTAAGGAAGCTTTCATAAGATTTTTTATACATATTTAATTGGTAGTATGCTGCAGTAATAAAAAGTCCCATGTCTGAAAGGTACCAAGGTGCATTCTTTATGGGTTTAGAATGCATCAATGCGGAAATATCTGAAAAGAAATATTGACTTTTTTCAAGTAAATTCAAATACTTCTTTTTATCCTCTACCGACCCCATACCATAGGCTCGAAGTATTCTTTTGGCTGTGTTATATTGGATATAGTGATCCAATGCCTTTTCATCATCCATGCTCTCTACTTCGCTGAGTCCTGGAATGATTACATGAAAGCTGGGGAATTTCAAAAATGACACATCCCTTACATAGGTATGAACTCCCTTTTCTTCAATGAAAGCAACTAAGGCTTTTAATAAATCCATATTACTTTCTTGGTCCTTCCACTTGAAAGGCTGCCATGAATAACTGTTATTTTCTTCAAACAACTCCTTTGGATAACTCCCCACTCCATTGATTAATATATTCAAAATATTACTGGAATTATTTGAATTTTTATTCATACTTTCAAAAGGCGTAAGGCCTATCATCCTACCTATGTTCTGTCCCTGTAGCAGCTCAGTCAAAGTACGTTCAACCGATAATTCAAAAATAGGATGACTTCCGAATTTTACATAATAAGCACCCTCTTTTTTATCTATGTAAATAACTGCTGTGACAGGATACCCTTTTCCCAAGGAACAATCCTTTACAATCACTTTTTTATCTCCATGTTTTTCGATGGCCTGAATCATAGTAATGATTCTTGGATACTTTTCCAAATAAGCCTTAGGATAAGTAGGAGGCGTTATTTTATCTGTAAGTATTTTTTTATTAATATATCTTTCCAACACTTCACATATTCCCTGAACCACCGCTTCTGCATATGTATTACCTGAACTCATACCATTGGACATATACATTTTTGATACCATCTTAATTGGAATATAAGAAAGCTTCTTTGTATTTAGATTCATATATGGAATCGTAATAAAGTCATATGGTATTTGTTCATAAGACATTTGTTGCCATTTCCTTAAAAGTTTATAAATATCATTTTGAGAAGAAATCATTTTCCTTTGAGTCCTCATCCACTCTTCTTCCGAGTATATAAGTTCGTATATACTCCTGGCTTGTTCATCTGGACTATAGTAAAATCCTTTATGCTCATGTGCATTTGGGCTTAAATCAACTGAAAGCCGATACTGAGTCATGTTTTGAAGCCTCTCTATCAACTCAGCATACGCACTCGCAAGGGCATATTCATGGGTCGTTCCTTTCCCGTTAACACCTATGTTCGTGCCTTCGATGATAATGCGAAGGGAATAATAGTTGTCAACCGTGTGGTTCCACCCAGTTTCAATTGGAATGATCCCCATTTCATTTAGAATGTGTCGAATAATGTAAAGGGTATCCTTAGGCATGGCATCTTTGTATTTCCTTTGTTTTAAGGTTAGCATTTTTACCTCCTTAATATGGCTACGGCCAACCATTTTCCTCTTTGTAATATAATATTCTCCTTTGGGTATATTTAAGAATAAATAGCGCTAATTATTTGGAAGTTAAATTATTAACATAAAATTCTTGCATTATATATTGCTTTATTGTAATATATAAATATAGTAATTAATATTAAATATTATTGAGGTGAACAAATGGATATCAATAAGGATGAAATGAAATTAGTTTTTGAGGAAAAAGCTGAATTATTAAAGGCTGTTGGTCATCCTGTACGGCTTTGTATTTTGACAAAGCTATTATTTGAGGGCTCCAGCAATGTAACCAACCTTCAAAATTGTTTGGATGTGCCCCAGTCTACAGTTTCACAACATCTCTCAAAACTCAGGAGTGCAGGGGTTGTGAAAAAATCAAGAAATGGTCTTGAAATAAATTATTGTGTTGAAAACGATGAGATAAAAAAAATACTTGAGATATTACTAAATAAGTAAAAGGAGTGTAAAAAATGACTAAAAAAATATTGATTGTTGGTGGTGTAGCAGGCGGCGCCAGTACTGCAGCACGGCTTCGTAGGTTAGATGAAACTGCTGAAATAATTATGTTTGAAAGAGGAGATTATATTTCTTATGCAAATTGCGGTCTTCCTTATTATATCGGCGACGTTATAAAAGAAAGGGATGCTTTGTTGGTTCAGACACCTGAAATCATGAAAGGCAGATTTAATGTTGATGTCCGTATTAAAAGTGAAGTAATTTCAATCCAAAGAGAAAATAAAACAGTTGAAGTAAAGGATTTAGCTACAAACCGTACCTATTCTGAATCCTATGATGTTTTAGTTCTTTCAACAGGTTCTTCCCCTTTAAAACCCCCTATTGAAGGTATTGATGCTCCAAATATTCACACACTTTGGACCGTACCTGATACCGACACCATTAAAAGTTTCCTAAATAAAGAAAAACCCAAAAGAGCAGCGGTCATTGGTGGCGGTTTTATTGGATTAGAGATGGCAGAAAATCTTCATAATTTAGGAATTGAGGTCTCTATTATTGAGATGCTTGATCAGGTAATGACGCCCATAGATTATGATATGGCTCAGATTCTTCATGAAAATATTAGAGCCAATCAGGTGAACCTTATTTTAAAAGACGGTGTTAAAAAATTTGATTATCAAAACGGCATAACCTCTATCACTCTTCAAAGCGGAAAAGTCGTAGAAGCAGAACTTGTCATTTTATCTATTGGTGTAAGACCCAATAGTCAACTTGCAAAAGATGCCGGCTTGACTCTGAATAAAAGAGGCGGCGTGGTTGTAGATGATTATTTGTTGACATCTGATCCCAATATTTATGCCATTGGTGATGTTATTGAGGTAGAAGAATTCATTCATAAAGAAAAAACCATGATTCCTCTTGCTGGCCCCGCAAATAAGCAAGGGCGCATCTGTGCTAATAATATTTGTGGCTTTAAAGAAACCTATAAGGGCACTCAAGGGACTTCCGTTGCTCAGGTTTTTGATATGACTGCGGCTTCAACTGGAGTAAATGAAAAAACACTTAAGGCAAAAGGAATGACTTATAAAGAAGATTATTTTACAGCTCTAATCTATCAAAAATCCCATGCAGGTTATTATCCTGGGGCTGCGCCATTAGCTCTTAAATTGGTTTTCAATAAAGAAGGAAAGATTTTTGGCGCACAAATAGTTGGTCAAGACGGTGTGGATAAACGAATTGATACCATTGCCACTACCATTCGGTTAGGCGGTAGTATATATGACTTGAAAGAATTGGAATTAGCTTATGCGCCTCCTTATTCATCTGCAAAAGACCCTGTAAACATGTTGGGTTTTGTAGCTGAAAACATTTTAAAAGGCATTGTGGATTTTATTGGATGGGACAAAATGGAAAGTCTGAATCTTGACACTACTGTAATTTTGGATATCTCAGAAGATGCAGAGAGAATGATCGGCTATATTCCAGAATCAGTCCATATCCCTTTAGGCACTTTACGAAGCAACCTTGAAACTCTTGATAGGAATAAATTGATTGTCGTTTATTGTGCTATCGGGTTACGTTCCTATATCGCTGCAAGAATTCTTTCCCAAAACGGCTTTAATAAGGTTCAAGTATTTGAAGGCGGATTTAGTCTTTATAAATCGTTGTTTCATAACAGTAGTGATTCAGAAAATATAAAAAAAGAAGGTGACCCCTTAATGCATACAGCACCTAATGATAATACCAATGATATAAAAGCTACTATAACTGTTGATTGCAGTGGCCTTCAATGCCCCGGCCCTATTATGAAGGTCTATCAAACTATAAATACCCTCAATGAAGGAGATGTCATAGAAGTATCTGCTACGGATGTTGGGTTTGCCAGAGATGTAGAGGCTTGGTGTAAATCAACAGGTAACACCCTATTAAAAGTTGATAGAAAAGGAAAAGAAATAATTGTATTTATACAAAAGGGAACAGATACGCCTAAAGCATGCCATTTAGAAGGGAATGTAACACCCGCTTATGATGGAAAATCCGTTATTGTCTTCAGCAGTGACTTGGATAAGGTCTTGGCATCTTTCATTATTGCAAATGGAGCGGCTTCTATGGGAAGAAAAGTAACTATGTTCTTTACCTTTTGGGGACTAAATGTATTGAGAAAATCCGAAGGCCCTTCTGTTAAGAAACCCATCATCGACAGAATGTTTGGTATGATGATGCCCCGTGGTGTCAATAAGTTGACATTATCTAAGATGCATATGGGCGGAATGGGAACGGCTATGATGAAAAAAGTCATGAAAGACAAAAATGTAGATTCCCTTGAAGATTTAGTGAAGCAAGCCATGGAAAATGGTATACACATGGTGGCTTGTACCATGTCTATGGATGTCATGGGTCTAACAAAGGAAGAGCTCATAGATGGTATTGATTATGCAGGCGTTGCCTCTTATCTCGCTAATGCCGAAGAATCTAATGTAAATCTATTTATTTAAACCAAAAATTAGGAGGTTCTTTAAAATACTTAAAGAACCTCCTTTTATATTTAGTTATATTAATCGTTCTTATTCTGGATCTCTTCTAATACCTGAGCTATAATATTTTCTTTTTCTGAACTTGAAACATAGACATTCTGTTTGTTGATAATGGTTTCTAATGCTTTAGAGGCATTTTCTAAAAGACTGTCTTTCTTAATATCTGAGTCCATTTGGCGTGAACTTGTTGTGATATCATTTCCATTTCTTTTTACTTTAAATGGGGCCTTTTCTATTCCATTATGTATGGTATATTCAATTTTGGATGAATCACTATTTAAATATGTCATCTAAATGGTTCTACCTTCCCTATATACAAACTTCCTTCTATCTATCTTTACTTTAATTCTATTACAATGTAATGAATAATTTTGCATAAATCGGTTGTCGAGTTTTCTGTTATAATCTACAAATAGTGTATAATTTTCCCTATTTTCTAATTTATATGCGTGGTTTTGTTTATTTATTACAAAAAATGATGACGTATTGTGTATTAATCATAAATATTTTTTTACATCCAAAAAATAGAGCTATTGGCTTCAGGTGGAATTGGAACTCCATCTGAACCCAATAACTCTATCCAAACCCATTAGATTTAAGGGTTATATTTCTTTTATGCCATAGGCAATTGTTTTTATTTTTAAAATGCCTGTTGCAGGAGATAACTCAACGGTTCTTCCATAATTCGCACCTGTATCTTCTGCTATGATTCTAATATTTAAATCTTTCAGCACCTGTTTTGTCGCAACGACATTACGCTTTCCTATATTAAATGCTTGATTCCCCTCTTGCAATGCAAACATCTGAGCACCACCAGCCATCTTGGCAACCAAACGCCTACGCGATGCCCCTGCTTTTTCCATTCGGTTAATGAGTTCAACTGTTGCAGTATCAGCAAATTTCATAATATTGCTTCTATCTCTTGCCTCCGTACTTAAAGGTAGCATCACATGTGCCATACCTGCTACTTTAACTAAATTATCATATAAGCATATCCCCACACACGACCCAAGTGCATATGTAATCAAAACATCTGGTGGCAATGCAACGCTTAAATCTGATATACCTATGATGATGGATTTACTCATAATTCTACTCCTAAAATTTTCAAAATTTTATGAAGAGAATCTATTTCAGGGATTAAAAGTAAATAACTATCAACATTTTCTCCATCACCCATAAATTCTTCTTCTATAAACAAAACCTTATCCCCAATTTTGCCGAATTCTATTGCTGGAACACTTAAAATAGCACCCGCCATATCTATGGCGATACTTGGAACAGAAATGTTGATCCCTAAATTGGTGAGACTTGATATGGCATTAACATAAGAAGCTGCCATTATATTTCCAATCTCTTTCAATGCAGATAAATCCATTTCTTCAAAATCACTAAAGCTCTCTAAATCCCTACCCATTAGTTGATTAACAACTAAATGTGCAAATTCCTGCTTTAGAATGAACATCATCATGCCTTCTACATCTTGTGATATCGTAAAAAGAATACCAACAACTTGATTTTCTGGCCCACCTAAAATATTTGATATTTCTTGAATATCAATTATATTAACTTTGGGAACTGACATATCTACCTTTTTTGATAACATCATGGAAAGGGTTGTAGCTGCATTCCCTGCACCAATATTTCCGATCTCTTTTAAAACATCAATCTGGAGGTCATTTAAATTATCATAGTTTGTAGTCATATTTTCTCCTCACGATTATTTAAAATTTACTTTATATTTTATCATAGTTCAAGTCCTTTTAAAATGAATTTGTCGATATTTGGTTTATTATAAAAGATTTTATTGGTTGCATTTAAAAATTTCCTGATTCGCTTCTACTGTTCTTATTCTCCTCATATTTTAAAAAAAGGTGACAAGCTTATATTTGGTATTATTTATTGGTTTTTATCTTGATATAGCCCTAAATAGAACCTCTAATTTGTGCCGCTTTTACTAAGTTTTCAACACAACAAACTCATGTAGTTTTTATTATTATGTGCTATGATGCTTATATTCATTTTCATTAGACCGAATACTGTTACGTGTGGTTACACTTATCATTTTGCGGTTTTAAAAATTTTAAATATTTTTCTGTATTTAATTCAACAATCAGAATACCTGCTAACATAAAAAGACAACCCGTATATCCTCTAAGTGAAAGTATCTCTCCCAAAAATAGCAATCCAAAAATTGCAGCAAAAACTGGTTCCAATGAAAATATTAGTCCCACATGTGTAGGAGATGTGTATTGCTGTGCGATTGTTTGTGCTATGAATGCCGCACCGGTACAAAGTAGGCTTAAGAATATAACAAAAACTTGTGTTTGAAATGTGGTAGGAAGTTTTGGGGACTCAAATATAAAAGAAAAAACGATACTAAATACCGCTACAAACCCAATTTGCAAAACACCTAAAGTCACAGAATCCACTTCTTTTGTTAGCTTCCCCGTGAAAATCATGTGAAGCGCATAAAAAACAGCACACATAATGGAAAAAATGTCGCCTATGTTCATGGATATCCTATCGTTAAGGGTAAGCAATGCAATTCCCACAAATGCAAAACACACCCCAACCAACGCCTTTTTTTCAGGCTTTTGTTTAATGATAATGGATGAAAAAATAGGAACCAAAACAACTGCAAGTGCTGCCAAAAATGCCGCATTTGAAGTTGAAGTATATTTTACTCCAAACGTGAAACAAATGAAAGTAGTAAACAATATCGTTGCAAGAATAAATGCATTCTTTATTGTTTTCAAATCACTCTTAAGAATCTTTTTATAAAATACAGTACCTGAAACCAGAAACGCTATAGCAAATCTCAAAGCAATGAGATTAAATTCCTGTACATCATTTAATGCCACTTTTGTGAAGTAGTAGGATGCACCCCAGGTAAGGGTTACAAAAATTAACATTAAATCCGCCTTCAATTGTCTATTCATTTTTTACATTCTCCCAATACACACACGCTTCCTTTTATTATTGTTACTGTAGCAATCTACACTTTAATCCTTCACTTAGGTATTGATAATGCTACAAAATATTTCTACTAATTTAGGATCAAATTGTGTTCCTGCACACCTTCTTATCTCCTCAATGGCTTCTTCTTTGGAAACTGCTTTATGGTAAGCCCTATCTGTTGTCATGGCATCATATGCATCCGCGATAGATAAAATTCTTGAAAACAGTGGAATGTTCTCTTTTTTTAGTTTTTGAGGATATCCTCCTCCATTCCACCATTCATGATGGCATAAAATATATTCTGCAATTTTTGAAAGCTCTGGAGTTGCGTGAGCAATCCGATAACCAATCTCTGAGTGTTTTCTCATTTCGTCCCATTCAGATTCAGTTAGCTCCGAGGCTTTGTTTAATATGCTTTCTCTAACGGCAATTTTTCCGATATCATGCAACATAGCCAATAGTTCAAGCTCATCCAATTCTAAAGAAGAAAGCTCCAGTGCTTTTCCCATTTTAAAACTCAATATCTTTAGCCTTTCAGCATGTTCTTCTGTTTCCATACTTTTTTCGAAAAGAGTTGCCTTTAAGGAAGCAATCACAGTGTTTCTAAAACTTTTACCTTTTAATAATTTATTTCTATACATCCAATCTTCTGCTTGTTTTTGTATCTCCCATAGGTTTTCATCTGCAAGTGTTTTGACTGCATATCCCAGAGAAATACTAACATGCATTGGACCTTCCTTGGATTGATTGCATTTTTGTTTAATTTTATCACATATTTCTTCTGCTCCAGCAACAGTGGTATTTGGCAGAAGCATAATAAACTCATCTCCACCCCAACGTGCAAGAATATCCTTTTTCCTACAAGATTCTTTGAGAATATAAGCCAGCTTTCTTAATAAATTATCACCTATTTCATGCCCAAATATATCATTGGTCATTTTCAATCCATTTACGTCTCCTACAACAATGGTAATGGGCAAATATTGTTGCTGAGATAATTCTATTAATGCCTCCTCAAAAAAACGACGATTATTAAGCCCTGTTAAATGATCTTGATACCCTAAGCGTATAATCTCATCCTCTTGTTTCTTTTCCTCTGTTACATCTCTGAAAACCAATACGACGCCATGGATATCGCCACCATCATTACCTTTTCTAATTGGAGCCGCACTGTCTGCAATGGATCGACTCACACCATCCTTTGATACTAAGGCTGTATGGTTTGCAAGCCCAACAATTTTTCCTGTTTCTAATACTTTTGCCACCGGGTTCTCACAGACTTCATTTGTTCTCTCATTGAAAATATGAAATATTTGGCTAAGGGGTTTATCAAAAGCCTCTTCTTTATGCCAACCGGTTAACTCTTCTGCAACTTGATTAATCAGCATAACCTTACCGTTTTTGTCCGTAGCGATCACGCCATCTCCAATGGATTGCAAGGTAACAGACAACAGCTCTTTTTCTTCACGCAAAGAGTCCTCCGCAACTTGTCTTTGACGTATTTCCTTAACCAATTCTCTTATGTAAAAAAACAATAACAAGATAAAAATACCGCCACTAATAGCAAGAACATATCTCTGCCATTTTAATAGCTTATTAAGCACTGCATAGCCACTTTCCATATACATGCCTGTCCCGATATAGGCCTCCAAGACTGGAATTCCTCTTATATAGGATAGTTTTTCTTCAGCCTCTTCTTCTCCAGGAGGATAGTATAAATAGGTTACAAAAGCGCCCTCAGGACTTTCTTTTGCAGCTGCGGTGAGTTCTCTAATAATGTATTTCCCATTCACATCTCTTAGATTCCACTGATTTGAGCCCTCTTTTTCCCTTTCGAAAGGCTGTACCAACATAGTGCCACCGTAACTACTCATAAAAATATAATTATATCCAAAATCATCTGTATAGTAGAGTCTTCTAATTATTTCACGTATATGTTCTATGGCCTCTCCTTTTTTCATCTCACCTGACTCCGCCATCTCTATATACGGAGAGATGGTCTTATATGAAATATCTACTATTCTTTCCAGCTCCATCTCTCTTTGATACTGCATTTTATTATAAAATTCTAAAGAAATTATGCTTAAAGAGAAAGTAATTAAAAGGATAATAACGAAGGTTCCCATAACTAATAACTTAAATTTGCTATTTTTGATTATTATTTTCTTCATTTTCTACCTCTACACTTATATCCATATTGATTTCTTTATACAAACATTGCGTCCCTTATGCTTTTTAATGTTCGAATGTTCGATACAATTCTTTTACTTTCGACTAATATCCATTCTATCAAAATATCTCCATTTCCACAATGGCGCCGATGGTTTAATTAATGACCATTTTGTGTTGACAATTTTATGAATCTCTTTTTAATATTGAATCAGGAGTGATATACTATTGTGTAATAGGTTAAATTTAATCCAACAAGGAGGGATTTAATGAATTTCAATTATCAAATGCCTACAAAACTATTATTTGGTCCGGGAAAGTTAAATGAACTTGTTAAAGAATCTCTTCCTGGCAAAAAAGCATTAATTGTAATCTCATCAGGAACATCAATGAAAAAAAATGGTTATCTGGAACGGGTTATTAAAATTCTTGAGAAACAGAATATTGATCACATTGTTTTTGATAAGGTTTTGCCCAATCCTGTTAAGGTGCATGTTATGGAAGGCGCTGCTTTAGCTAAAAGCGAGGGATGTGATTTTGTCATAGGTCTTGGCGGGGGAAGTAGTATTGATTCAGCAAAAAGTATTGCCTTAATGGCCAAAAATCCAGGGGATTACTGGGACTACATAGGCGGGGGAACAGGCAAAGGCCTTGAACCCACAGAAGGTGCCCTTCCGATTATCGCCATAACAACAACAGCAGGAACTGGTACTGAAGCAGATCCTTGGACTGTTATTACTAAAGAGGAAACTAATGAAAAGATCGGTTTTGGAAATATCCATACCTTTCCTACTATATCTGTTATAGATCCTGAACTCATGTTAACCGTTCCAAAACAGCTCACTGCGTATCAAGGATTTGATGCCTTATTTCATGCAACTGAAGGGTATCTTGCCAACATTGCAACACCTATCAGTGATGCCTATGCTCTTAAAAGTATTGAATTGGCATCAAAATTCTTGCCTTTATGTGTAGAAGATGGCAAAAATTTAGAAGCAAGAACACAAGTCGCTTTAGCAAATACACTTTCTGGTTTTGTAGAATCTACATCCAGTTGTATATCAGAGCATTCAATGGAACACGCACTAAGCGCACATTATCCTAAGCTTCCTCACGGAGCAGGTCTTATTATGCTTTCAGAAGCCTATTATACTTTTTTTGCTTCTAAAGCACCAAATAGGATGACGGACATGGCTAAAGCCATGGGGGTCCATGTAGAATCACTATCATCTGATGAACAACCTCTGGCTTTTGTAAAAGCTTTACAGAAGCTTAAAGAGGACTGCAACGTTTCAGACCTTAAAATGTCTGACTATGGCATCAAGAAAGAGGAAATCCCTAAACTTGCAGAAAATGCACGTCAAACCATGGGTGCACTCTTTGAATTAGATCCCTATCACCTATCACTTGAGGAAACCATAGAGATTATGTCTTCAGCATATAAGTAAAGAAGGAAGGGCAAAACCCTTCTTTCTTTATCTTTTTCCTATGTTATTAGATCTTTAAAGGTCGGCCTACTCCTTTGCCTTCACGACACAGGAATGATTGCTCTAAAAAAGCGGACAACTTGTTTTTGTTTTTCTTAATAGAAGTTAAAGAAATTCTTATAGAATCTTAATGAACCAACGGACTACATCTGCCCCACCGATCATGGTTCCTAAAACACTCCCTAAATTGGTTAAGGCTACAACCAGCAAAATTCGTGTTACTTTATTTCGCCAAAACCCTTTAACAGTAAAGACATCATCCGATAGATTCTCAAAGTCTTCTACATGAGGACGCCGAAAATAGGCTTCTACAATCCCAGCAAACCATCCAGCTGCTATTAAGGGATTTAAAGAGCTCAGTGGTGCTACGACAAAGGCTGTAAGAATTGTAAGAGGATGACCAAAAGCGATTATTGCACCTATTGCTGATAAAAATCCATTCCATAGTATCCAGCTGGTTGTTTGATTAATGCCAGCAGCACGATTAACATAAAATGTATACCCCATCATGCTAAGGATAAGAACTGGGACTAACCAAGCGAGTATAATGGGAATTTTAGATTTTGCAGGCACTTGACATAACACTTTCAAATCATGCTCTTTTTTAATTTCTTCTTTAATTCCAAACACATGGGCCGCACCTAAAACAGCAACCACTTTGCTTCCCGGTGCATCTTTGATTTTCTGAGCTAAGTATTGATCTCTCTCATCTATTAATGGAATTTTTATCTTAGGAAAGGTAGCCGTGAATTCTTTCAGCATGGAGTCAATCATATCCTGAGATTTCATTTTTTCCATTTCCTCTTCCGTAATACTTTCATCACTGAAAATACTCAGAATAATTTGCATAGTAAGATTTAATTTCCCCCAAAGTCCTAACCGTTTCCAAATTCTTGAAAAAGTTATTTGAATATTCCTATCCGCTAAAACCAGATTTGAGCCTATTTCATTTGTAGAATGAATGGCTTGAATCATTTCTTGTCCAGCCTTGATGCCAAATTGCTTTGCAAATCTTTTTTGCGAGGAGGAAATGACAAGATTCATTAAGAGCAAAGTCGCTTTCTTCTCTTTAATAACCTTGAAGATGTCCATATCCTTCCATCTATTTTTAGCTATAACAGATTGATATCTTTGCTCGTCCAATTCTATACAAACTGAATCTGGCTTTTCAAATTCAATTACTTCTTTAACTTGTTGTGCACTTACCTTTGATACGTGGGAGGTTCCAATAAGTATTACCTCTTTGCCATCTATATTTATCCTAGTAATATTCTCTTCTTGCAAAATATCATCCCCTAATTTTCTTGATTTTTAACGCTCTAGGACTACTTTATAGTCCCTATAATTATGAGCTAAAATGAGTTAAATATCAACTAGATTTAGTTTGCCTTAAAAATGTTTGAACCTTACATGTTTCAAAGCAAAAGATTGCAGTCATTTGGCATGGTTAGCTTTAGGACTGCAATCTTGTAAAATATTGAGATTAATGAACAAAGTTAGTTACCGCTATTTTTCATTTTATCGCCCCAATTAGCTAGTTCTTTAAGAGCTGGAATTAGGTCTTCTCCATTATTAGTCAGCGAATACTCAACCCTTGGTGGTATTTCAACAAATTGCTTTCGTTTTATAATATCAT
>JADQBM010000075.1:0-2829 GCA_016278615.1 Clostridia bacterium
TAGTAAGTTATATTAAAATTATTATTAAAAAAGCTTGACTATTACTAGCTGGTCTAACCCCTTTCTCGATTGGTATCAAACGAAACGTCCCCTTGGTTTTTGATTTTTGGTTTAATAGTAAAAAAAACGTTGATAAACAATTAGGGCCAGTACTGAAAGTGTTACTGTGGAAGCAACAAAATCTCTTTTATGAAAAACGATTTCATACATTCTTGTTCTGTTTTCTCCGCCTCTATAGCACCGGGCTTCCATAGCCATAGCCAATTCATCTGCCCTCCTAAAAGCACTGATAAAAAGGGGGACTAATAATGGAATCAAACTTTTTGCTCTTTTAAATAGATTGCCACTTTCAAAGTCTGCTCCCCGAGCCATTTGTGCCTTCATTATCTTATCTGTTTCCTCTAAGAGTGTTGGGATAAACCTTAAAGCAATGGTCATCATCATAGCCAACTCATGGGCGGGCACCCCAATTTTTTTAAATGGATTCAACAGCTTTTCTATGCCATCTGTTAGTTTAATGGGCTTGGTTGTAAGGGTGAGTACGGAGGATCCAATAATCAGTAGTATCAACCTACTTCCCATAAATATTGCCTGATGTAACCCTTCACGGGTAATATTCAAAGGTCCTAAACTCCAAAGGATTTCTCCTTTTGTCATAAATATGTTAATGCCAAAGGTCAATAAAATAATAATCATGAGCGGTCTTAGACCTTTAAGCATGAATTTCAATGGCACTTTAGATGCGGTGATAACCAGAACTAAGAACAGGACCACCCATATATATTGAATGAATTCTGAAATCAAAAATAGTTCAATAATGAAAATAAAAGTCGCCAATATCTTTACACGAGGATCCAGTTTATGTATGAAGGATTCTCCCGGAAAATATTGACCCAATGTAATATCTCTTAACATTTTTATTTGCTCCTTAATAATTCTAATATCTGTTTTTCTGCCTGATCTATTTTAAGAATATCTGTATCTACATTTTTTCCTTTTTGTTTAAGCATACGCATTAATATCATAGCAGGTGGCAATCCTAAACCGATATTTTCTATATAATCTGCATTTTTGAATACTTCTCCTGGAGAGCCGGTTAGGACAATTTTGCCTTTTTCCATTACAATAATTTTATCTGAAAGCTCCGCGATGTCTCCCATGTTATGAGAGACCAATATAACGCTGTTCTTTTCTATTTTATGCATTTTTTTAATCATATTTAATATTTCCATATGACCTCTTGGGTCCAATCCAGCAGTTGGTTCATCAAGGATCAGAACTTCAGGCTTCATGGCAATAACCCCTGCAATGGCCACACGCCTTTTTTGACCGCCACTTAGATCAAAAGGTGATTTATCTTTCACTTCATCATAATCCAATCCCACTAAAGAAATAGCATTATACACTCTTTCTTCTATTTCACTTTGTGGCAAGCCCAAGTTAGATGGCCCGAAGGCAATATCTTTAAAAACGGTTTCCTCAAATAGTTGGTATTCGGGATACTGAAATACCAATCCTATCTTTTGCCTTATTTCAACTGTTTTTATTCTTTTTTCTGTAATATCCACACCATTAATATAAATTTTACCCGATTTTGGTTTAAGAAGTCCATTGAGATGCTGAATAAGGGTAGATTTTCCTGAACCTGTATGGCCTATAATGCCTACAAACTCCCCATTCTCTATTTCTGCATTCACTTTATCCAAGGCAATGGTCTCATACGGCATTTGCTCATGGTAAATATGTGTTACATTTTCTACTTTTACTGACATAAATAATTCACCATCTCTTCTGCCGTTATAATATCTATTGGAACATCAATCCCTTGTTTTCTAAGTCGGTATGCTAAGTCCGTAATAATGGGTACTTCTAATCCAATTCTCCTAAGTTTCTCAACTTGTACAAATACATCTTTGGGCGTTCCATCTATTGCAATATCCCCATCATCAATAACAATAACTCTATCTGCTAATGCTGCTTCCTCCATAAAGTGTGTAATCAATATAATGGTAATACCCTCTTCTTTATTTAACTTACGAATGGTGTCCATTACTTCTTTTCTTCCATGGGGATCAAGCATTGCTGTTGGCTCATCAAAGATAATACACTCAGGCCTCATAGCGATGACCCCTGCAATGGCAATTCTTTGCTTCTGTCCACCTGAAAGCAAGTGTGGGGCTTTTTTTCTGTACTCATACATGCCTACAGCTTCAAGAGATCCCTTTACACGTCTTATAATCTCATCAGATGCAATTCCAAGGTTTTCTGGTCCAAAAGCAATATCATCTTCTACGATTGCAGATACCAATTGGTTGTCCGGATTTTGAAACACCATACCTGCTGCTTGGCGGACGTCCCAAAGCTTACTTTCATCTGCTGTATCATACCCCTTTACATATACTTTCCCTCCACTGGGGAGAAGTAAAGCATTCATATTCTTAGCAAGGGTTGATTTTCCCGAACCATTATGTCCAATGACCGCCGTAAAACTTCCTTTTTCAATATTTAAATTAACACCCGAAAGGGCCTTAACGCTTTTTCCATCTTCTTCTCTTTTATATTCAAAGGTCAAATCTTTAATTTCAATAATATGACTCATTTTATCACCTTTTTTTCTGTAATCGGGAGGGCGCAAGGCCCTCCCCTACATTGACCGGAAAGGCGCAAGGCCCTCCCTACGTTGACCGGGAAGGCGCAAGGCCCTCCCCTACATATCTATTGTTTTATTCTCTAATCTCTTTGTCCTCTGTTCCCTGTTCCTTGTTCCTTGTTCCCTGTTCCCTGTTCCCTGTTCCCTGTTCCCTGTTCCCTGTTCCCTGTTCCCTGTTC
>JADQBM010000075.1:2839-19007 GCA_016278615.1 Clostridia bacterium
CTGTTCCCTGTTCCCTGTTCCCTGTTCCCTGTTCCCTGTTCCCTGTTCCCTGTTCCCTGTTCTATTATACATTTTTACTGGGTAAATAGAAAGGTAAAAAAAATCGGACTAAGCCCGATTTTTTTATACTAATTCTATATATACCATTTCAGCAGCATCCCCTCGTCGAGGACCGATTTTAAGAATTCTGGTATAGCCACCATTTCTTTCTAAATATTTAGGGGCTACATCCTCAAAGAGATGTTTTACCACATCTTCGTCAGTCACATAAGAGAGTACCTGTCTTCTTGCATGTAAATCGCCTTTTTTGGCTAAAGAAATCATTTTTTCTGCCATCTTCTTTGTTTCTTTTGCTCTTGTATCAGTAGTTTTGATTCGGCCTGCTCTCAAAAGATCCGTCACAAGGTTTCTTAGCATGAGATTTCTATGAGAAGTGGGTCTGCCTAATTTCCTTTGATTTGGCATTCTTTTCCCTCCTTTGCTGAGTTATTCGTCACTTGGTTTAAGTCCTAAACCAAGTTCGGATAGTTTATTCTTTACTTCATCAAGGGATTTTTTCCCTAAGTTTCTTACTTTCATCATATCTTCTTCTGTCTTATGGGTAAGCTCCTCAACCGTATTAATACCTGCACGCTTTAGGCAATTAAAGGATCTTACGGAAAGCTCCAGTTCTTCAATGGTCATTTCAAGGACTTTTTCCTTCTGGTCTTCTTCCTTTTCAACCATGATTTCTACTTGATCGAAGTTTTCTGTAAGTTCTATAAATAAATTAAGATGCTCCTGCATAATTTTAGCGCCTAAAGATGCGCCTTCGTCCGGTTTGATACTTCCATCTGTCCAAATTTCAAGAGTTAATTTGTCGAAATCGGTAACTTGTCCAACTCGGGTATTTTGCACCATATAGTTTACTTTGGTAACGGGTGAGTAAATAGAATCTACTGGAATAACACCAATAGGCATATCATCCGATTTGTTCTGTTCAGCTGGTACATATCCTCTTCCTCTTGAAATGTTGATTTCCATTATTAATTTTGCGTCATCCTCTAAAGTGGCAATGTGTAAATCGGGATTAAGAATTTCTACATCCACATCCGCAATAATATCTCCTGCAGTAACTGCACCAGGCCCTTCTGCATCTATCATTACAGTTCTTGTTCCCTCACCAGTTAACTTAACTGCAAGGTCTTTCAGATTAAGAATAATTTCTGAAACATCCTCTTTTACAGAAGGAATCGTTGAGAATTCATGTAAAACCCCATTAATCTTAATAGAGGTTACTGCACTTCCTGGAAGAGAGGAAAGAAGAATTCTTCTTAAACTATTTCCTAAGGTTGTGCCGTATCCTCTCTCTAGAGGTTCTACAACAAATTTCCCATAAGTGTTATCTTCACTTAATTCAAAACATTCAATGGTGGGTTTTTCTATCTCGATCATACCCAAACCCTCCTTTTATTTTTTTGGATCTTGAGGGTAATAACTACCATAAACAATAGTTTCAATGAAACCTATTATTTAGAATACAACTCAACAATAAGATGTTCTTCTATAGGAATATCTATATCCTGTCTTGTCGGATAACTTACGATTTTCCCCTCGAGTTTCTCAAAGTCAACTGATACCCATTCAGGAGCATTAACTGCCGCTTCTTTTATTTCCTTAAATTTAGGAGAGTTAACGCTATTTTCTTTAACTTTTATAACATCTCCCTCTGAAATCATTAACGAAGGTATATCTACCTTTTTACCGTTAATGGTAAAGTGTCCATGTCTGATAAGTTGTCGTGCTTCTTTTCTTGATGCTGCAAGTCCCATTCTAAAGACAACATTATCCAATCTTGTTTCCAGCATTACAAGTAAGTTATCACCTGTAATTCCAGGCTTTCTTGCAGCCTTTTCAAAGTATTGCTTAAATTGACTTTCTAACACACCATAGAATCTCTTCGCTTTTTGTTTTTCTCTAAGCTGAAGTCCATAGTCAGATACTTTTTTTCTGCCCTGACCATGTTGCCCTGGTGCATAATTTCTTTTATCTATAGCACATTTCGTACTGTAGCATCTCTCGCCTTTTAAAAACAGCTTTTGTCCTTCTCTTCTGCATAACCTGCACGAAGGTCCTGTATATCTAGCCATCTCAGTACACCTCCCAATATTATATTATACTCTTCTTCGTTTTGGCGGTCTGCAACCATTGTGAGGAATCGGTGTTATATCTTTAATCAGACTTATTTCAAGTCCTGCAGTTTGAAGTGCTCGTATTGCAGCTTCTCTTCCCGATCCTGGTCCCTTTACATATACTTCTACAGTTTTCAATCCATGATCCATTGCAGACTTGGCTGCTTCTTCTGCTGCCATCTGCGCAGCAAAAGGGGTGGATTTTCTTGAGCCTCTAAATCCTAAAGCCCCTGCTGTGGACCAAGAAATAGCATTTCCTGCAACATCTGTAAGAGTTACTATTGTATTGTTAAAGGTTGATTGAATGTGAGCCTGACCGCGTTCAATATTCTTTTTTTCACGTTTTTTTCGACGTGTCGTTGTCTTTTTCATTGCTTTAGCTGCCATCTATTGACCTCCTTTAACCTTTCTTCTTTTTACGTCCAACTGTTTTCTTTGGACCTTTTCTTGTTCTTGCATTGTTCTTTGTATTCTGACCTCTTACTGGCAAACCTTTTCTGTGTCGTATGCCTCTGTAACACCCAATTTCCATAAGTCTCTTTACATTAAGGGAAACTTCTCTTCTTAGGTCACCTTCTACTTGATATTCTGAATCAAGTATTTTTCGAAGACTACTGACTTCATCTTCTGTTAAATCTTTTACTCTGGTATCTGGGTTAACACCCGCTTTTTTCAGAATTACGTTTGAAGTAACTCTTCCAATTCCAAATATATAAGTTAGTCCAATTTCTACTCTTTTGTCTCTGGGTAAATCGATACCGGCAATTCTGGCCATCCATTACACCTCCTGTATCCTTCTTAGATTATATTGAATATTTGCTATAGACGTTTGTTTAATCATCTGAGTAAACACAGCCGCACACCTAAAGCTAATATTTTTTCCATTTATCCTTGCCTTTGTTTGTGCTTAGGGTTCTCACAGAGAATCATGACTTTTCCGTTTCGCTTAATTATCTTACATTTTTCACAAATCGGTTTTACTGATGCTCTTATCTTCATTTCTCTTCCCTCCTCATCACTTATCTCTCCAAGTGATCCGGCCTCTAGTCAAGTCGTAAGGTGATAATTCCACTTTAACTTTGTCGCCTGGCAATATTTTAATAAAATTCATTCGTATCTTTCCAGAAATATGAGCCAATACCATATGCTCATTTTCCAATTTAACTTTAAACATAGCATTGGGTTGAGCTTCTACAACGGTGCCCATTACTTCTATGACGTCTTTTTTTGCCATAAGGATGCACCTCCTATTCTTGATCTAAATGATACCTAATTTCTCAAGCTCTCTTCTCAAATAAATATTTTCGATTTTTTCACCTTTTTCTAACTTCTCTTTTATTATATCATTACTTATTGAATGATTTATCAGGTGTTTTACTTTTTTCTTTTTTGGTTTCTCTATTTTTCTTAGATCTCCGTCGGCAATCAAGACATATTGATCATCTAATATATCAATGACTAAAAATAATTTGTCTTTATCGCGACCAGCTTTGGAACTTACAACTTGACCTAAACCTAATTCTCCTGTTGTTTCCATTTTTCACCTCGTACCTTAATCAACCATTGTCAGTATAACCGGCTCACCATCCGTAATGGCAACAGTATGCTCAAAATGAGAAGACAATTTCGCATCATTGGTAACAACTGTCCAATTATCTAAAAGTACGGACACTTCATCGGTTCCCATGTTTACCATGGGCTCAATGGCAAATACCATTCCTGAGGTCAATCTTGTTCCTCGTCCCGGTCTGCCATAGTTTGGAATCTGCGGGTCCTCATGCATGCTTTTTCCGATTCCATGACCAACGAAATCTTTTACGATTTCAAAACCTTTTGATTCAACATATGTTTGTATCGCATGGGATATGTCGGATAACCTGAACTTAGTATTACAATACTTCAGTCCTTCATAAAAGCTACATTCAGTTACTTCAATAAGCTTCTTTGCCTCATCTGACACGGAGCCCACTGCAAAAGTTTTTGCAGCATCACCATGGTATCCCTCATATCTTACACCCACATCAACACTAACAATATCGCCTTCATTTATGATTCTATCCGAAGGTATTCCATGAACCACTTGCTCATTTATTGAGACGCATATGCTTGCTGGAAACCCATTGTAGCCTTTGAAGGCTGGGATCATATGGTATTTGTAAATTTCTTCTTCTGCGATTCTATCTAATTCTATTGTCGTCATGCCTGGCTTTAATACATTCCCAATTTTCTCAAGAACGCCAGCGGTTACTCTGCCTGCCTCTTTCATAATTTTGATTTCATTTTCAGACTTAATGATAATCATGATTACTCTCCTAAAGCAGCTAAGATGTCTTTATATACTTTATGAATGTCCTGCTCTCCATCTGTTGTAATGAGACTTTGTTTTTTACTATAATATTCTATTAATGGTTGTGTCTCTTTGATATATACTTCAATTCTCTTTGTTACAGTTTCTTCTGTGTCATCATTTCTCTGATACACTTCACCACCGCACACGTCACAGATGTCTTCTTTTTTTGTAGCTTTAAATGTGATGTGATAGGTCGCTCCACAGTTACGGCATATTCTTCTGCCCACTGCTCTTTGAATCAGAGTCTCTTTTTTAACATTTATATTAATGACCCAGTCTATCTCCACACCCATTTTTGTCAGTACACTGTCAAGTTGTTCGGCTTGGTTAACGGTTCTTGGAAAACCATCTAGTAAGAAGCCGTCAGAACAATCCTTTTCTTTTAATCGGTCTTCAACAATGGCAACAACCACTTCATCGGGGACCAGTTGCCCCTTATCCATATAATCTTTAGCCTTTTGTCCAAGCTCAGTGCCTTCTTTAACGTTCTTTCTAAAAATATCACCTGTTGAAATATGAGGTATGGCGAATCTTTCAACGATATACGCTGCCTGGGTACCTTTCCCTGCTCCAGGGGGTCCTAACAACACTAATCTCATCTATATCATCTCCTAATTCTACTTTAAAAAGCCCTGATAATTTCTCATCATCATTTGACTTTCTATTTGCTTCATGGTCTCAAGAGCAACCCCTACTGCAATCAATAGTGATGTTCCACCAAAGCTAAATCCAAGCTCTGTAAATTGGAAAATCAAGGTAGGTAAGACTGCAATAAATGCTAAGAAGACGCCTCCTACTAAAGTGATCCTTGTCATAACCTTAGTAATGTATTCAGCCGTAGGTTTCCCAGGTCTTATGCCGGGAATAAATCCTCCATTGGCCTTCATATTATTTGAAACCTCAATAGGATTGAAAGTTACAGCGGTATAGAAGTACGTAAAGAATATAATTAGAAAAATATTCAATATCGAGTATATCCATATTCCTGGCTGTCCATTCAATGAAAGGTATTTTACTATAAAGTTTGAAAAACCACCTTGAGGAAAAAAGTAAGTTAATGTCAGTGGAAATTGCAATAATGATAAAGCAAATATGACTGGAATAACCCCAGATTGATTCACTTTAATTGGAATATGCGAACTCTGTCCACCATACATCTTTCTTCCTACAACTCTTTTTGCATATTGTACCGGTACTTTTCTTGTTCCTTGTTGTATTGCAATAATCCCTACAATAATGATAATTGCAATAAGCAGGAAGATTACTAATGTAACGATAGATATATCTCCAGTTGATAATCTGGTAACTGTTTGAGTAATGGCAATAGGAAGCCTGGATATAATGCCTCCGAAAATAATTAGTGATATGCCATTTCCAATACCACTCTCAGTAATCTGCTCTCCAAGCCACATTAAAAATGCTGTTCCAGCCGTTAGTGTCAGTACAACCACTGAAATGGAGAAAAAATCTGAATTGATTAAAGCTCTGTTGAAAAGACCAACGCTTACTCCAATCGCTTGAACCAATGCTAAAACAACTGTAAGATATCTTGTAATTTGAGCAATTTTCTTTCTTCCTTCTTCCCCTTCTTTTGCCAACGCTTCCAAACTTGGAATGGCAATTGTCAATAGATTGAGAATAATGGAAGCTGTTATATAAGGCGTTATACTCAAAGCAAAAATTGTAAAATTGCTAAAAGCTCCGCCTGAAAACAAGTCATAAAGCCCGAACAATCCTTCTCCTGACTGGAATAATTGTTCTAAAATTGTACGATCCATCCCAGGAACGGGAATATTTGATCCTAATCTGAAAATTGCAAGCATCATAAGCGTGAACAACATCCTTTTTTTTATGTCAGGAATTTTCCAGGCACTTATAATAGTCGTTAGCATGTTCATATTAGATCACCTCTGCCTTTCCTCCAGCAGATTCTATCTTACCAACTGCTGATTTGCTGAATTTATGTGCTTGTATGGTTACCTTTTTTTCAAGGTTACCATCGCCAAGTACTTTCACTCCATCCAGAACTTTCTTGATAAGTCCGGTTTCAATCAGCAATTCAGGCGTGATAACTGTTTCGTTCTCAAACATATTTAAATCTTCGATATTGACAACAGCCCAATGCTTCTTAAATATATTTGTAAAGCCTCTTTTAGGAATTCTTCTGTATAATGGCATCTGTCCACCTTCGAAGCCGGGTCTTGTTCCGCCACCGCTTCGAGAATTCTGTCCATTGCTGCCTCTACCGCCAGTTTTCCCTTGTCCAGAAGCCGATCCTCTACCTTTTCTTTTTGGATTCTTTGTTGATCCATCAGCAGGCCTAAGTTCATGCAACTTCATCTCTAACACCTCCTATTTTAGATTTCTTCTACCTCTACAAGATGTTTAACTTTCTCTACCATTCCACGAATCTGGGGATTATCGGGGTGTTTAACCGTTTTTCTTAGTTTGCCTAGTCCCAGTGCTTCAATGTTTTTAGAGTGTAGAGGCTTTTGGCCGATTGTACTTTTAACCAATGTTATTTTTAATTCTTTAGACACGGCAATCCCTCCTCTAACCTAATATTTCTTCTTTAGTTTTGCCTCTTAATTTAGATACGCTTTCAATAGTTTTAAGATCTTGTAATCCTTTTATGGTAGCATTCGCCATATTTCTTGAGTTATTGGTGCCAATTGACTTGGCTCTTACATCTTTAATGCCTGCTAATTCTAAAACAGTACGTACAGAACTTCCCGCGATTACGCCGGTACCTTCAGCTGCTGGCATTAACAAGACTTTTCCTGCGCCATATAGTCCTACAGATCTGTGAGGTATTGTAGTGCCGACTCGAGGTACATAAACCAGGTTTTTCTTGGCATCTTCAATTCCTTTTCTTATGGCTTCAGGAATTTCTAAGGCCTTTCCAAGCCCGACTCCGACGTATCCGTCTTCGTTTCCTACAACCATCGTAACACTAAATCTGAAGTTTCTACCGCCTTTTACTACTTTTGCTACACGTCTAATATTTACAATAGACTCTTTTAGGTCTAGTTTTGATGCATCAATTATACTACGCTGCATTCATTACCCTCCTTCTTTTTTAGAATTTAAGTCCGACTTCTCTTGCTCCTTCAGCCAATTCTTTGACTCTTCCGTGATATAAATATCCGCCTCTGTCAAATGCAACGGTATCAATACCTTGATCTAATGCTCTTTTCGCTAATAATGCACCTACAGCTTTTGCTGCTTCTTTGTTTCCGCCATATTTGACTTTTTCTTGGATTTCTTTATCCAGTGTAGATGCTGACACAAGGGTACTTCCTTCTGTGTCATTTATAACTTGAGCGTATATATTTTTAATACTTCTATATATGCACAATCTCGGTCTTTCAGGAGTTCCGAACATTTTTTTTCTAACTCTACTATGTCTGGCAAGACGATTCACATTTCTGCTGAATTTACCTTCCATTCAACCCACTCCTTTCTATTTCTTACCGGCTTTTCCTTCTTTCCTTACAATACGTTCATCAACATATCTGATGCCTTTTCCCTTGTAAGGTTCCGGAGGTCTTTGTTCTCTTATCTTTGCTGCATAGTTTCCAACAACTGATTTGTCGATTCCTTTAATTGAAATTTCATTTCCTGCAACGGCTGTTTCTACGCCATCGGGATCGACCATTTCTATTGGGTGTGAATATCCAAGGTTTAATACCAAGGTATTTCCTTTTTTCTCACATTTGTATCCAACTCCAACAACCTGAAGTTTCTTTTCGAAACCTTGTGTAACACCTGTTACCATATTGTTGAGCAAAGCTCTGCTTAATCCGTGCAGAGATCTATGCATTTTATTGTCTGTAGGTCTTGTTACGGATAATTGTCCGTCTTCCTGCTCTATAGTCATGTCTTTGTGTATTTGCTCCTTGAGCTCGCCCTTGGGGCCTTTAATGGTTATAAGATTGTTTTTTCCTACTTCCATTGATACGCTTTCAGGAACAGTTATAGGCTGTCTTCCAATTCTTGACATCACTGCACCTCCTATATCTATCAATTTTGCTGATTACCAAACGTAGCAAATAACTTCTCCGCCTACTCCCAGTTTTCTAGCATCTTTATCTGTGATAATGCCTTGTGAAGTAGAAATAATGGCTATTCCAAGACCACCAAGAACTCTAGGGATCTCTTGTGTTTTTGCATAAACTTTTAGCCCGGGCTTAGAAATTTTCTTCAGCCCACTGATAACTCTTTCTTTACCAGTTGCATATTTCATTTGTACTCTTATAATACCTTGTTTTCCGTCTTCGATTACATCGAATCCTTTAATATATCCTTCACTGTAGAGTATTTCAGCTATGGCCTTCTTCATATTAGAAGCTGGAATATCTACCGTCTGATGTCCTACAATATTTGCATTTCTTATTCTTGTAAGCATATCTGCGATCGGATCTGTCATTGTCATGGCATATTACCTCCTTCCCTGTATTCAATACTACCAACTGGCTTTTTTAACGCCGGGTATTTCTCCTTTATAAGCCAATTCTCTAAAGCATATACGGCATATACCGAATTTTCTCAGGTATGCATGTGGTCTTCCACAAATTTTACATCGAGTATATTGTCTTGTAGAATATTTGGTTTGTCTCTGTTGTTTTACAATGAGAGATTTTTTAGCCACAGTCTCCCCTCCTTATCTTGTAAATGGCATGCCCATAAGTGTTAACAATTCCTGTGCCGCTTCATCCGTCTTAGCTGAAGTCACAAATATAATGTCCATGCCTTTTATTTTATCTACCTTGTCATAATTGATTTCCGGAAAAATAAGTTGTTCTTTAATGCCAATGGCATAATTGCCTCTACCATCAAAAGATTTTCGACTAACGCCCCTAAAATCTCTTACTCTAGGTAGTGCGATATTAAAGAGTTTATCGACAAATTCATACATTCTGTCGCCCCTTAAAGTTACCTTCGCTCCAACTGGATTTCCAATTCTGACTTTAAAGTTTGCTATTGACTTCTTGGCTTTTGTAACAACAGGCTTTTGTCCACTGATAAGCCCAAGCTCCTCTAAGGCAGCTTCCAGTATCTTTGCATTATCTTTAGCTTCACCCAAGCCCATATTTATAACAACTTTTTCAAGTTTTGGCACTTCCATCACATTTTTGTACTTAAACTTTTCCTTTAAGGTATTAAATACTTGATTTTGATATTGTTCTTTAAGTCTTACAGCCACGGTTTATTCCCTCCTTTCAAGTATTAATCCAAAACTTCACCTGATTTTTTAGATATTCTTGCTTTTTTACCATTTTCTAGAATTTTGAATCCTATTCTTGCAGGTGCTTTTGCCTTTGAATCCCAAATCATAACATTGGAGACATCTACAGGTCCTTCTTGGTGAATAATGCCACCTTGCTGTACTTTACGAGACGCCTTTTGGTGTTTGGTTTGAACATTCACACCTTCTACAATCACTTTATTGTCTTTTGGATAAGCTTTTATAACTTTTCCTTTTTTTCCTTTGTCTTTTCCCGATATTACACAAACCACATCGTCTTTTTTTATGTTCATAGTTCACACCTCCTTGTTATAATACTTCCGGTGCAAGTGAAATAATTTTCATAAAATTCTTTTCTCTTAATTCTCTCGCAACAGGGCCGAATATACGTGTTCCTACAGGATTCTTATCTTCTTTGATAATAACAGCTGCATTTTGATCAAATTTTATATAGCTCCCATCAGCACGTCGTACTCCGCTTTTGGTTCTCACAATAACTGCTCGAATAACCTCACCCTTTTTAACAACGCCTCCTGGTGTTGCGTCTTTAACAGCACATACAATTATATCTCCAACATTCGCATACTTTCGGCTTGTGCCGCCTAAAACACGAATACAAAGCAACTCTTTTGCTCCCGAATTATCGGCAACCCTAAGACGTGTTTCTTGTTGTATCATTTTCGTGCCTCCTTTCAGAACTATTTAGCGCGTTCTACTATCTCTACAAGTCTCCATCTTTTATCTTTACTTAAAGGTCGTGTTTCCATAATTCTTACTTTATCGCCAATTTTACATTCATTATTATCATCATGCGCTTTAAATTTTGCTGTCTTTTTCACTGATTTACCATAAAGAGGATGTCTTACAAAATCCTCAACGGATACAGTTATGGTTTTATCCATTTTATCACTTACGACGTTACCAATTCTTGTTTTTCTTTTATTTCTATCCATGGTTCACCCTCCTTCCATGCTACGCGTTTACCCTCTTGATTTCTATTTCTCTCAGGACGGTTTTGGTACGTGCAATTTCCTTTTTCACAAATCTCATGCGAACAGGGTTTTCAAGCTGACCAGTAGCATGCTGAAATCTAAGATTAAATAACTCATTTTTGAGCTTCATTATTTCACTATTGAGTTCTACTTCTGTCATATTTCTTATTTTATCAGCTTTCATTTGCTTCACCACCCTTGTCTTCTAACTCGTCACGTGATACGAATTTACATTTAATAGGAAGTTTATGAATCGCAAGGCGAATGGCTTCTCTTGCTTGTTCTTCGGTTACTCCATCAATTTCAAACATAACTCTTCCGGGCTTAACAACTGCTACCCAGTACTCAGGTGCACCTTTACCTGCGCCCATGCGTACTTCAGCAGGTTTTTTTGTAACTGGCTTATGAGGGAATATTTGAATATAGACTTTTCCTCCCCTTTTAATCGACCTGGTCATAGCTATTCGAGCAGCTTCAATTTGATTAGACGTAATCCATGCAGGTTCTAAGGCGACAAGTCCATACTTTCCATAAGCAATTTGATTGCCTTTGTTAGCAATACCCTTCATTCTTCCTCTATGCACTCTACGACGCTTTACTCTTTTTGGCATTAACATCGCTATGTTCCTCCTTTCTGGTCAAAAACTGCTAAGCATCAAAGCCTTAGCCTTTTCCGCTTTAAAGTTATTCTTTTATTGCTACATCTCTTCTTTTAGGATTTTCAGGTTTTCTTCTTGGTCTATTTCTTTTATCATCAGTGCTCTCTTCTTGAACATCTCCTAAAGATTTTGGTAATACTTCTCCTAAATTAATCCAAACCTTAACGCCAATTTTTCCATAAGTGGTGGTTGCTTCTGCAAAACCATAATCGATGTCTGCTCTTAAAGTATGAAGGGGTACATTGCCTTCACTATATTTTTCTGTTCGAGCCATTTCAACACCGCCAAGTCTGCCTGCTGATTGAATTTTGACACCTTTAGCACCAGCTTTCATGCTTCTACCAAGGGCCTGCTTCATAGCACGTCTAAAAGAAACTCTTCTTTCAAGTGCAAAAGCAACATTTTCAGCAACCAATTGAGCATTTAATTCAGGTTTTTTTACTTCAAATACATTTAACATAACGCTTCTGTTAATGAATTTCTCTAAATCTGATTTTAATTGATCAATTCCGGTTCCGCCTCGCCCAATAACCATTCCTGGCTTGGCTGTAAAGATTGTAATTTTAACTTTATTGTTTGCCGCTCTTTCAATTTGAATTCTTGAAATGCCTGCAGTAAATAATCTTTTTTTGATTAACTTTCTTAATTTATTATCTTCAATAAGAAGATCTGCAAATTCTTTTTTATTTGCATACCATTTAGAATCCCAGTCTTTAATAATGCCCACTCTCAGTCCATGAGGACTAACTTTTTGACCCATTCAATTTTTACCTCCTTCTACTAAGCTCTTTCCTTTAGTACAACCCCAATATGGCTACTTCTTTTGAGTATCTTTGATGCACGTCCCTGGGATCCCGCTCTCCATCTTTTCATAGTAGGTCCCTGGTGCGCATATACTTCTGATACAATCAAGCTATCCATATTCATGTCATGGTTGTTTTCAGCATTTGCTACAGCGGAGCTGATAACTTTTTCTAATATTTTCGCACCTTTATTGGGTGTAAACTTTAAAATTGCTAATGCGTCACTTGCACCCTTTCCTCTTACCAAATCGGTAATGGGCTTCATCTTTCTGGGAGAAATTCGCACATATTTTGCAACTGCTCTTGCCTCCATCGAATACCCTCCTTCCATAATCAACTACTCTTTATCTTTTAACCTTTGAAGATTTTTCTTTGTCTGCATGACCTCTATATGTTCTTGTCGGAGCAAACTCTCCAAGCTTATGTCCAACCATATCTTCGGTAATATAAACAGGTACGTGTCTCTTCCCGTCATGTACTGCGATGGTATGTCCTACCATTTGTGGAAATATCGTTGATGCCCTTGACCAAGTTTTCAACACTTTTTTATCATTTTTGTCATTCATAACTTCTATTCTATTCAAAAGCTTAGCTTCAACAAACGGTCCTTTTTTTAGAGATCTTCCCATTCGCTTTTCCTCCCTTCGCACACTTATTCAACTGACTCTACTTTTTATTTCTGCCTTTTACAATATATTTGTCAGATTGTTTGTTTTTCTTTCTTGTTTTATATCCTAATGCTGGCTTACCCCATGGTGTAACGGGTGAAGGTCTTCCTATTGGTGCTCTTCCTTCTCCTCCTCCATGTGGATGGTCGTTGGGGTTCATAACAGAACCTCTGACTGTAGGACGAATGCCCATATGTCTTTTTCGACCGGCCTTTCCAATCATAATATTGGAGTGGTCTATATTTCCAACTTCACCAATTGTAGCTTTACATTCCAAGCTAACTTTTCTCATTTCACCGGAAGGAAGTCTAACCGTTGCATATTTTCCTTCTCTGGCCATAAGCTGAGCAGAATTACCAGCTGATCTGACCATCTGAGCGCCTTTGCCAGGTTTAAGCTCTATATTATGAATGACTGTTCCTAAAGGAATATTCTTAAGTGGAAGTGTATTTCCTATCTTAATATCTACTTTGTCCCCGGAAATAATAATGTCTCCTACTGTAAGCTTATGGGGAGCGATCATATATCTTTTCTCTCCATCTGCGTATACAAGTAATGCAATATTAGCACTTCTGTTGGGATCATACTCAATGGTAGTCACTGTTGCCGGAATATTATCTTTATTCCGTTTGAAGTCAATCAGTCGATACTTTCTTTTTTGACCGCCACCTCTATGTCGAACAGTTATCTTTCCATGAGCATTTCTGCCTGCATTTTTTTTCAAGTTTACAAGTAGGGATTTCTCGGGTTCATTTGTAGTAATTTCTTCAAAAGTTGATACCGACATCCCTCTTAACCCAGGTGTAATAGGTTTATATTTTCTAATACCCATGCTGTTTCCCTCCTTCGTGTTATCAATTCTTTAAAAACTACATTCCCTCGAAGAATTCAATTTCTTTACTATCAGGCGTCAGCGTGATAATTGCTTTTTTTGAGGCCGCAGTTCTACCAACATTTCTTCCCATTCTCTTTAACTTGCCTTGTAGATTCATAACATTGACTTTTTCAACTTTAACGCCAAAAATCTCCTCAACAGCAATTTTAATCTGGGTTTTATTGGCTTTTTTTGCAACTTTAAATGTATATTTCTTATTTGTGGTCTCATCCATACTTGTTTCAGTGATAATCGGTCGAATGATAATATCATAAGCTGTTGTCATTATGCGTACACCTCCTCTATTTTGTGTACTGCATCCTTGGTAATAATAAAACTGTTATGATTGATTATTTCGTACACATTCATTGTTGTAACAAGAGTTGTTGTGACTCCTGGGATATTGGCAGCAGATTTAATAATATTTTCATCTCTATGCCCCATGACGATAAGAGCTTTCTTTTCTGCTTTTAAAGTTGAAAGCATTTTAACCATTTCTTTGGTTTTAGGCGCTTCCATTATTAAATCTTCTAAGATGATGATCTCTTTTTCTACAACCTTAGATGTTAGCACAGATTTCATTGCTAACCTTTTTAGTTTTTTAGAAATTGAATATCGATAGTCTCGCGGTTTCGGAGCGAAAACAACTCCGCCGCCAACATGGTTGGGCGCAACTGTGCTTCCTTGTCTTGCTCTACCAGTTCCTTTTTGTCTAAAAGGTTTTCTTCCGCCACCTCTGACTTCACTTCTTGTCTTTGCAGATTGAGTGCCTTGTCTTTGATTAGCTAAATAATTTTTAACCACTTCGTGAACGGCATATTGATTCATTTCAATGCCAAAGACATTATCGTTAATATCCATTTCGCCTACATTTTCGCCGGCCATATTTAATACGCTTACTTTAGCCATTTCTCTTTCCTCCCTTCTGCTTCGTATGCCTATTTATCCCGAGCTTTAACAGCATCTTGAATTCTCATTAAACCGTTTTTGGGCCCTGGAATTGCTCCTTTAAGAAGCATAACATTCTTTTCTGGAATAATTTTTATAATTTCAACATTTTGAACTGTAATGGTCTCATTTCCCATTCTTCCAGCTGCGTGTTGTCCCTTAAAAACTCTTCCTGGGTAGGATGACCCGCCTAAAGAACCTGCGCCTCTTTTAAATTTCGAACCGTGGGTCTTAGGCCCTGTTGACTGACCATATCTTTTAACAGGTCCCTGGGTGCCTTTTCCTTTTGAAGTCCCTGTTACATCCACTTTTTTTCCTTCTTCAAAATCTTCAACGGTGATGGTTTGACCTATTTCATATGCTTCTACATCATCCACTCTAAATTCAGCCAAATGTTTCTTTAACTCTAAATTTGATTTCTCAAAGTGACCTTTTAAGGGTTTATTTACCCTATGTTCCTTGACTGCACCGAATCCAATCTGTACACCCTTATAGCCATCTTTTTCTTCATTTTTTACTTGTGTTACAACTACTGGACCTGCTTCCACAACACTTACGGGTATGGCTTCTCCAACTTCCGTAAAGATCTGTGTCATTCCAATTTTTTTTGCTAAAATCGTTTTCATTTTATAAAAACCTCCTATTTTCTTACAGCGGATTACGTTTGTAATCATACTAAGAAGTGGCTAAGGAGCATCTATCTCAACCTTAATCCCTTAGTATTCTCTATAATTTAATTTCAATATCAACGCCTGCTGGCAAGTCAAGTCTCATAAGAGCATCTACTGTCTTGGGCGTAGGATTCAAAATATCAATAAGTCTTTTATGAGTTCTTTGCTCAAATTGTTCTCTGGAATCTTTGTACTTGTGAACCGCTCTCAAAATCGTTATGATTTGCTTTTCTGTGGGTAGTGGAATAGGTCCTGAGACATCTGCTCCTGTTTTTTTAGCGGTTTCTACTATTTTTCCTGCCGATTGATCCAAAATCTTATGGTCATACGCCTTTAGTCTAATTCTTATTTTTTGTCCTTGAGTCATTGCTTTTACCTCCTTTTTTTCGCACGTATTATTTTTTAATCGCACGAAGGGTCTCCATACACTTAGCCTGGCGTTTCTTTTTTTTTAAGTTAAGCATGTATAAATACCCGTCGCCCGTTTCTTTGAACGGACATTCTCAGCAGAAATTACCTGAATCCAGCAACCTCCTGCTTCATCGCTGTCCTAAAGCATGCTTTAATATTATATTACTGTTTTGTTTGAAAATCAAGTCATAAATTATTTTTTTTCTATTTACATGAGCTTGCATTCAATCAAAGTTTTATGATTGAATGCAAGTTTTTCTTATTTATTCAATAACAGAAGTAACGACTCCAGAGGCGACTGTTCTTCCGCCTTCTCTGATGGCGAATCTTAAGCCTTCTTCCATCGCGATAGGTGTGATTAAGCTGATATCCA
>JADQBM010000033.1 GCA_016278615.1 Clostridia bacterium
AGATCCAGAAGCCATTGTTATTTTTGGAGCTTCAATAAAAGAAGATATTAAAGATGAAATATACATAACCGTTATTGCAACAGGTTTTGAAGGTTTGAAATCCAATGTCCCCCTTTCAGATGAAAATGATTCTGACGAAAATGAAAAGTTATCGGATATTTTTAAGAAATTTGACAAAGAGTTAGATATTCCAAGCTTTTTAAAAATAGATAATTTTGACTAACCGGCAAAATATGCCGGTTTTTTTAAAAAAGAAATTGAATGTTCAATTTAACAATCTTACAATATAAAGAAAAAATTGTATTACTTTCTTGTTATCGATGAATAATAAATATAGTAAATTATTTTAATTAAACGGAGATGATTATGAATCGTCTATTTTACAGATTAAATCCCACACAAATCCTTGCTTTAGGATTTGCGACTCTTATTATATTAGGAACCATATTTCTTTCTTTACCTTATGCCACAGCACAAGGGACCGGGTCAGGAATTATCACGGCACTTTTCACCTCCACATCGGCAGTATGTGTTACGGGTCTAGTTGTTGAGGATACAGGGACTTTTTGGTCTCCTTTTGGAAAAACAGTCATTTTACTCCTTATTCAAGCAGGAGGTTTAGGGTTTATGACCCTTACCTCTTTTTTTGCCTTAGCTATAGGAAAAAGAATCTCTTTTAAAGAGCGGTTACATATACAAGAAGCTTTAAATGAATATAAAATTCAAGGTATTGTGAGATATGTAAAATACATTATTATAATGACCTTTATCATAGAAGGGATAGGGGCGATACTTTTATCTTTTAAATTTATACCACAATTTGGTCTTGAAAAAGGAATCGTTTTTAGCATCTTTCATGCCGTATCCGCTTTTTGTAACGCAGGGTTTGATATAATGGGAAATTATTCAAGCCTCACAAATTATAGGGGCAGCTTCATTGTAAACATAACGGTAATGGCTCTTATTGTTTTAGGGGGATTGGGATTTAATGTGATTTATGAGGTTATTCGAAAAAAAAGTCTTAAAAGACTGTCTCTTCATTCATCTCTCGTACTGCGGTTGACGTCAGGACTTATTATTATAGGGTTTATATTAATATTTGTATTAGAATATGGGAACATGGATACTTTAGGTGGACTTTCATTAAAGGAAAAAATACTCTCATCATTTTTTCACTCAATTACTCCAAGGACGGCGGGTTTTAATACGCTTCCTACGGATCAACTAACAACTGGCGCATTGATAATTACCATGTTGTTTATGTTTATTGGCGCTTCATCTGCTTCTTGTGCAGGAGGCATAAAAATAACAACAGCAGGCGTCTTATACTATAATATGGTATCAACGATTAAAGGGAAAAAAGATACAGAGGTATTTAAAAAGAGAATTCCTCAGGAGATAATAGATCGAGCAATTGTTATAATAGTCCTGTCAGCATCATGGGTCGTGTTCGTATCTTTGGTTCTGTCTATAACAGAAAAAAATACGGAGTTTATCGTGTTACTTTTTGAAAGCATGTCTTCTTTTGGGACCGTGGGCTTATCCATGGGAATTACCCCTGAACTAAGCAATATCGGCAGAATAGTCATTTCTATGTCTATGTTTGTTGGTAGGCTGGGACCCTTGACCATAGTCCTTGCATTATCTATAAGACAGCTTAAAAACAATAATAAATATCGTTATCCTGAAGAAAAAGTGAGTGTGGGTTAGATAGGAGTGATAAATTGAAACAGATTGCAGTGATAGGATTAGGAAGGTTCGGGAGCAGTGTTGCAAAAAAATTACATCAGTTAGGAAATGAGGTTTTGGCAATAGATGAAGATGAGGAACATGTTCAACATATTTCCCAATGTGTTACACATGCAGTACAGGCAGATGCAACGGATGAGGATGTTTTGAGATCTCTTGGCATAAAGAATTTTGATGTTGTGGTTATTTCCATAGGTTCACATATGCAGTCCTCTATACTTGCTACTATTATCGTAAAAGAATTAGGGATCAAGCAGGTGGTTGCCAAGGCGCAAAATGAACTTCACGCAAAAGTTCTCAGCAAAGTAGGTGCAGATCAAGTGATCCTTCCAGAAAGAGATATGGGAATTAGAACGGCTTATAATTTAAATGCATCTAATATAAGCATGTTAGATTTTATAAGCATTTCAGACGATTATAAGATAGTCAAGATAACACCACTTGAAGAGTGGGTGGGAAAGAGCGTTGGAGAGTTGCACTTAAGAAAATCTAAAGGTGTTAATATCATAACAATAGAAACTATAGACAAAAAAGTGAACATGCCTAGCCCTGATACCATCATTCAAAAAGAAGACATGTTATTGGTTTTATGCGCCAATAAAGATCTAAATAGATTATTATCTATAAAATAAATTTTAAGGGGACCTATGATAAACAAGATTTCTTCCAAGGAAAATGCAGTTATTAAGAAAATAAAACAGTTGGAATTGAAAAAGTATAGAGAAAAATACAGCCAATTCCTTCTTGAAGGCATAAACCTCATACATGAAGCACTGAAAAATAATGGGATACTGGATGTCGTTGTCTTCAAGGATGCCTTTGTCAATGAGCCTCATCAGAAAGAGATCATTGACTTACTTGTTGAAAAAAATATTTCTGTTTTTAATGTTTCAGATTCTTTATTTGAACATATCTGCGATACAGAGAATCCACAGGGCATTATTGCAGTGGCAAAGAAGCCTTATTTTAACTTTGAAGAAGTGTTGAAAAAACAGGATTCAAATATTTTAATCTTAGATAGGATTCAGGACCCAGGAAATCTGGGGACCATTTTGCGAACGGCAGATGCAGCAGGAATGGAAGGCGTCATTTCTATGAA
This sequence comes from Clostridia bacterium, assembly GCA_016278615.1. Lineage (GTDB taxonomy): Bacteria > Bacillota > Clostridia > Peptostreptococcales > JAAYPU01 > Soudan-22. The sequence continues at coordinate 2,849 of JADQBM010000033.1, forward strand.
AGGAAGTGTAGACCTCTATAATTCAAAGACAGTTCGCGCGGCTGCAGGATCGGTTTTCAGAATACCTGTTACCCAAGTAGAAGATGTCGATCAATTATTGCTTTTGCTAAAAAAACACCAAAAGAGAATAATTGCAACATCCCCTCGAGGAGAAAATTATTATTTCCATGTGGACATATATAAGAATTCCGCTTTGGTAATTGGGAATGAAGCAAGTGGTGTCAGTGAAGCATTGCTTAGAAGTGCTCAGCATATCGTTAAAATACCCATGCTTAGAGATACGGAATCTCTAAATGCATCTATTGCTGCATCTCTTGTAATGTACGAAATGGTTCGGCAAAAAATGAACCCTTAGCTTCTTGCAAAGAAGAATAGGGTATGGTAATATAGAGGCGAGAAACGGGAATGTAAGTTTAAGTTTAAGTAAGTAGAAATGTAGGGGCTGGTCCTGTGCCTGCCCGTAAAAAGTAAGTGTAAGTAATAAGTATAAGGAGCTCCCTTAGACTTATGCTTGAAAGATAAATAAATGAATAAAGGCTATGATGAAGAGAGTAGAATGTTTGTATGTATCATTAGAGAGAAGTGCCTTGGCTGGAAGCATTTTGTTTATACGCATTTGAAGTTCACTTAGGAGCCAAGCTTCTTGAAAATATTTAACGTAACGTAGAGAAGCTCGGATGCATACCGTTATATGTTTTAAGTGATAGAAATTTGATTTTCTATAATTAGGGTGGTACCGCGGAATCTCGTCCCTTGTAAGGGGGCGGTTTTTTTATTTGAATTAATTATTGGAAAGGAGATAGATCATGGAAAAAGAGCTTTATGAGATTAAAGATAATGCAATGAAGCTGATTGAGGAATCCGAAAATAAGGAAGCACTTGAACAGATAAGAGTGGAATTTTTGGGAAAAAAAGGCCATCTCACTTCAGTTTTAAGAGGAATGGGCAGTTTATCTGCTGAGGAAAGACCCGTTGTTGGAAAAGTTGCCAATGAAGTTAGAGGGGTCTTAGAAGAGGCCATTAGAAAAGCCTTTGATGAATTAAATGAAGTTGAGAAACAAGAAAATTTAAAAAATGAAACATTAGATGTGACCATTTCAGGAACAAAAATGCCATTGGGAAGCAAACACCCATTAACTGTAACATTGGATGAAATAAGTAAAATATTTATTAGTATGGGTTTTCAAGTGACGGAAGGACCAGAAGTTGAAACAGTTTATAACAACTTCGATGCACTGAATGCACCTAAAAATCATCCTTCGAGAGATATGACGGATACTTTCTATATCTCAGAGAATATCCTGCTGAGAACACAGACATCCCCAGTTCAGGTAAGAACACTGAAAAGTCAAGCGCCTCCCATAAAGGTCATTGCTCCAGGAAGATGCTTTAGATGTGATTCGCCTGATGCCACTCATTCACCTATGTTCCATCAGGTTGAAGGGCTTTTAGTGGATAAAGGTATTACTATGGCAGATCTAAAAGGGACTTTAGATATTTTTGCAAAACAGCTTTTTGGGTCACAGGTAAAAACAAAATTTCGACCCCATTATTTCCCTTTTACAGAACCCAGTGCAGAAGTGGATGTGACCTGTTTTAAATGTGGTGGTTCAGGGTGTCGAGTATGTAAAGGCAGTGGCTGGATTGAGATTCTTGGTGCAGGCATGGTTCATCCTAATGTACTAAAAGAAGGTGGCATTGATACGGAGGTATACAGTGGATTTGCTTTTGGCATGGGTGTGGAAAGAATCGCCATGTTGAAGTATGAAGTGGATGATATTCGGCTCTTTTACGAAAACGATATGAGGTTTATTGAACAATTTAGATAGGAGGAAGATTTTTTATGTTAGTTCCCATTAGTTGGTTAAAAGAATACGTGAAAATGGATGATAACATTGAGTTAAAAGATTTTTGTGACAAAATGATTATGTCTGGTTCCAATATAGAAGGCGTTCATGAGTACGGTGAAGGCATAAAGAAAGTAGTGGTTGGAAAGGTTCTAAAAGTAGAGAAGCATCCAGATGCAGATGCGCTATTTGTTATCACAGTGGATATTGGAAGTGAAGAGCTTGTTATTGTAACGGGTGCAGATAACGTCCATAAGGATGATTATGTACCGGTGGTGCAATCAGGTGGCTGGCTTCCAGGTGGCGTTAAAATAAAAAAAGGAAAACTTAGAGGCATCGTGTCCAATGGCATGCTTTGCTCAGCGCAAGAGCTTGGATTTGGCGACAATGTGGTTCCTTCTGCCATTAAAGAAGGCATTCTTATATTGGATAAAGCTTATCCCTTGGGAATGGATATTATTGAAGCCCTTAAACTGAAAGAAGAAACCATAGAATTTGAGATAACACCCAATCGACCAGATTGTCTCAGTATGATGGGGATGGCCCGAGAAGCAGCAGCTGTTTTCTATGACACACTAAAGTATCCTTCTACCATTATTGAACATGAAACAGATGATATAAAGAATTATATTTCCATAGAGATTAATAAGCCAGAGCTCTGTAAAAGATATACAGCAAGAGTTGTTAAGGATATTAAAATTAAAGAGTCCCCTTGGTGGTTGCAGAAAAGGCTCATGACCTCAGGAGTGCGACCTATTAATAACATCGTGGATGTGACCAATTATGTCATGTTAGAGTATGGACAGCCAATGCATGCCTTCGATTTAAGATACGTTTCCGGAAGTAAAATTATTGTAGATACAGCTGCTGATAAGCAGAAGTTTATTACTTTAGATGGCACCGAACGTCAGCTGGATTCCGATATGCTTCTTATCAATGATGCTGAAAAAGGCGTAGGATTAGCAGGTGTAATGGGTGGGCTGAACTCTGAAATAAAGGATGATACAAATTGTATTCTCATTGAATCTGCAAACTTTGATGCAGATAATACAAGAATGACCTCAAAGAAATTGGGACTAAGGACGGAAGCTTCTGCGAGGTATGAAAAAGGGATAGATCCCAATCTTTGTTTAGATGCAGTCAATCGGGCATGTAAGCTCATAGAAGAATTAGAAGCCGGAACGGTAGTGTCAGGCATAGTGGATGCATATCCAAATATAGAAGAGCCTCGTAAGATTAAGGTCAGAGCTGAAAGAATCAATGCGCTCTTAAACCTTAAAATGTCCACAGATGAAATGGCTGATTTATACAGACGTTTGGAAATGGTCGTTGAGGAAAAAGGGAATGACTTGTACATTCAACCTCCAACAGTAAGATTGGATCTGAAAGAAGAAATTGACTTCTTGGAAGAAGCGGCTCGTATATATGGATATGATAATCTTGATGTGACGGTTCCAAAAGGAAATGTTCAAGGTGGAAGAAGTAGAAAACAGGATTTACAAAATATCGTAAAAGAAACACTTATGGCAGTAGGGGTAAACGAAATACAGACTTATTCATTCGTTAGTCCTAAAGGCGTGGATATGATTAAAATGCCAGAAGTAAGTATTAAAAGGAATTTCGTGAAGCTAATGAATCCTCTTGGAGAAGAGAATAGTGTCATGAGAACCACACTGATTCCCAATATGATGGAAACGTTGGTAAGAAATTACAATAGAAATATAGGCAAAGCGGCTGCTTTTGAATTAGGAAGAGTATTCTTGCCTTCCCATGAGGAACTCCCGCACCAACCTATAAGCTTGGTTTTGGGTGCCTATGGCCATGGAAATGATTTTTATAAGCTTAAAGGCATGGTTGAAACTGTTTTGAATAAAATCGGAATACGGGATGCTGAGTTTGAGCCGGAATTGAACCATTCCACTTTTCATCCAGGAAGGTGTGCCAATATATTGTATAAAGACACATGCCTTGGCATAATTGGTGAGATTCACCCTGACGTTGCAGAGAACTATGATATTTCTGTTAGAACGTGTATCTGTGAATTGGATTTTGAAAATATCTTTAAAAATGCCAATATCGAAAAAATATATTTTCCATTACCTAAATACCCTGCCATTGATAGAGACATTGCTATTGTCATAGAGGAGCAAGTATACGTGAAGGAAATAGAAAGCATTATCAAAGAACAGGGCGGAAAGATTTTAGATAAAGTTGAGCTTTTTGATATCTACAGAGGGAAGCAAGTTAAAGAAGGCTATAAGAGTGTGGCCTATGCCCTAACCTATAGAGATGCAGATAAGACATTGACAGATGAAGAAGTAGGCAAAGTTCATTTGCGTATAGTAGAAGCTCTGAAAAATCAATTGGGCGCAGTACTTAGGGATTAGGATTAGGTGGACAGGTGACAGGTGACAGGTGACAGGGAACAGGGGACAGGGGACAGGGATTAGAAAACTGAAAGATAAGAGATAATAGATAAAAGATAACAGTTAAGGTTGATTTTATTCCAAAATCTCGATTGAAATGTGTAGGGGAGGGTCTCGTGCCCTCCCTGTTTAAGTTAAAGATAAGATAAGGCCCTTGACAAATTTATTTTTTCTATATATGATAAATTTTAATAGAGGGAGTAACTTTCCAGTAACATGGGATCAAAGTCGTCAGTACGGATTAGAGATAGTCCCGGCTTTGATGGCAATTTTATTTATGATTGTTTAGTGAGACTCTACAGTTCGTGTATAAAACTGTAGAGTTTTTTTATTGAAAGGAAATGATTATGGACGAATTAATTTATTCAGTATTGAACCCCTTTTCTGCATGGGTATTAATCATTGTGATTGCTGTCTCTTTGGCTGTATTAAGTAAAGGTGCAGATATTTTGGTAGAGGAAGCAGTGGGCCTGTCGATTAATTGGGGTGTTCCCAAGATGATTATAGGTGCAACTATTGTAAGCTTGGGAACAACACTTCCTGAAGCAGCAGTTTCAGTGTTGGCGGCAGTAAAAGGCAATGCGGATTTAGCTTTAGGCAATGCCATTGGTTCTATTATTGTAGATACAGGTTTAATTATTGGTCTCGCAGCATGGATGGGGAAACTGACCATTGATAAAAAGCTCATTAATCATCAGGGAAGAATACAATTATTTTCGGGAATTATGCTTGCGGTTGTGTGCCTGCCTTTCTTAAGAGATAATGGTGTTATTACTCAGTGGATGGGCATGATATTTATCGGGTTATTGATTTTTTATATTTATGCCACCATACAATGGGGAAAAAAGACAAGTAAAGAATCTGAATTACTTGTGGAAGAGGATAATAGCCCATTATTAGTTCAATTACTAAAACTTGTACTTGGGATTGCTATGATAATCGTATCCTCTAAAATATTGATTCCCAGTGTAGAAATTACGGCTATTAGGGTTGGAATACCACAGAGTGTAATAGCAGCAACATTGGTTGCTTTTGGCACAAGTTTACCAGAGCTTGTAACGGCTATTACAGCAGTACGAAAAGGACATGGAGAATTGGCAATAGGAAATATTATTGGTGCGGATATTCTTAACGTATTATTCGTTGTGGGCATGTCAGCAGCTGTCACAAAAGGTGGTTTATTAGTTCCCGTCGACTTTTACAAATTACAGATTCCGGTGATGTTGTTATTGTTAGTGACTTTTCGGTTGTTTGCTAAGAACAAAAAAGGCTTTATAGCAAAAAAAGAAGGAATTGTATTAGGTGGTATTTATCTTATTTACTTAATATTGAACTATGTTTGGATATAGAAATTGAGTAATCTTAATTCTTTTCATATTTTCTTTGGATTTTTTTACAGGTTTCGTTTATAATTGTATAATAGGAAAATACAATTATTGGAGAGAGTAATATGGGAGAGAAGACAAAAGTTAGCGTTAAAATATACGGTCAAGAATATAAGATATCAGGGGATGCACCGAGGGACTACATTTTACAGTTAGCTGATTATGTGGATAGCAAGATTGTAGAAGTTGCTTCTAATATGCAGCAATATACAGCGCCCATGATTACGGTTCTTGCAGCAGTAAACATAGCAGATGAATATTATAAAGCTCGTAAAAAAGTAAATGATATGCAAACTGAAGTAAACAGACAAGCTATAGAGATCAAGAACAAAAATCATTTTTTAGAAAAAGCAAAAGGCAGTTATATTCAATATAAAGAGGAAGCGGATAAGTGCCGTCACCAGATTGCGAATATAGAAAAGGAACTGGAAGAGAAGAATCAACAGTACAATATTTTATCAACAGAATTTGATGCCATGAAAACTAAGAATGATGGTGCAGGTCGTGAAACTCAGAAATTGATAAAAATGGTAGGAGAACTAAAAGAAGCACTTAATACCAAGAAAGATGAGATAGATGAATTAAAGCAAATGAACCAAGAACTTGAAAACAACTACTTTGACACCCAGATGCTTAATGTGCAATTAAAAAAAGAGCTTGAAGATTGGAAGAAAGACAAAGAATAATAAGTTAGAAGATTGGTATAAATTTCATGGCAAAGATACATTAGAGCGGTTCTTAAAAGTAGTGATATAATAAGTGACTACTTTTTTGTTTGGACTCAATAAGGAGAAAAAATCCCATGAACGAGAGAACCATAAGAGTATTGGAATACCAAAAAATAGTAGAGATGCTTGTAGGCGAAGCCGTGTCTGAGATGGCAAAAAAACACTTAGGAGAGCTCATGCCCAGCTCGGACATACATCAGATTCAGACCCTTCTTTCGGAAACTTCTGAGGCTACCTTAATAATCGTAAAAAAAGGTGGAATTCCTCTAAGTCAGATCTGCCAGACCAAACATTCCATTTTGAGATCTGAAAAGGGAGGCGCCTTATCTCCCGTCCAACTATTGGAGATTTTACACAACCTTAGGTTGACTAAAAACATAAAGAATTTTTTTAAAGATAATAAAGACGAAAATACAGGAATGATATATGACTTGGCTTCTTCGCTGATAACCCATAGAAATTTAGAAGATGAAATAGATCGATGTATTCTTTCGGAAGAGGAAATATCGGATCATGCAAGTACAGATTTGAAGAATATTAGAAGAAAGATTAACAAACAAAATGAGGGATTGAGAAGCAAGTTAAGCAGTATTATTGCATCTTCCTCCAATAGAATCATGCTTCAAGATACCATCGTAACCGTAAGACAAGGAAGATATGTAATCCCTGTAAAACAAGAATATAGAAACAGATTTCAAGGGATTGTGCATGATCAATCTTCTACAGGTGCTACTCTTTTCATAGAACCGGCTTCCATTGTCAATATGAATAATGAGCTTAAGGAATTATATATGAAAGAAGAAGCTGAGATTGAAAGAATTCTAGCTAAATTGTCTGCTCTGGTTTCAGAAAAGGCATCAGAGCTGATATCTAATTTAGAAATATTAATTAAATTGGACTGTATTTTTGCTAAAGGAAAACTATCCGTTAAGATGAAGGGAATAGAACCTACTTTAAATAGCAAAGGCTATATTCGAATAAGAAAAGGCAGACACCCGCTTTTAAACCCTTCTGAGGTAGTGCCCATTGATATACAAATAGGCGATGATTTTGACACTTTGGTGGTTACGGGACCCAATACGGGAGGAAAAACCGTAACCCTAAAAACAACGGGTTTGTTTTTATTGATGACTCAAGCTGGTCTGCATATTCCAGCTGAATATGGTACAGAGATTTCAATTTTTGAAAAGATTTTTGCAGATATCGGAGATGAACAGAGTATAGAGCAAAGTTTAAGCACTTTTTCTTCCCACATGACCAATATTGTAGATATCATAGCACAATCTGATAATCGTTCGGCAGTTTTTTTAGATGAATTAGGGGCAGGAACGGATCCAACAGAAGGAGCCGCATTGGCTATTGCAATACTGGATTATCTTTATGATAAGGGCGTTAAGACTATTGCAACAACACACTATACGGAACTAAAGAAGTATGCCCTAATTAAAGAAGGTGTTAAAAATGCCTCTGTTGAATTTGATGTAGAAACTTTAAGTCCTACATACAGATTAACAATTGGAACGCCCGGGAGATCCAATGCCTTTGAAATATCCAAGAAGTTGGGTATGGAAGAATTTATCATTAATGAAGCAAAAAAATTATTGGGCAATGAAGATATTGCCTTTGAAGAAATCATTTCTACCATAGAAAAAGATAAAAAAGAAGCTGAAAATGAAAGAGATGAAGCCATCAGGTTAAAAATTCAAATTAATCGATTAAAAGAAGAACTTGATAGTAAAAAAAGCACTTTGGATGAACAAAGAGAAAAAATCCTAAGAGAGGCAAAAGAACAAGCACGTAAGATGCTAAAAGAGACCAAAGCCTATGTGGATAGCGCCATTAAAGATCTGCATAAATTGGAAGACGAAAGTGATACAAGAGATAGAAATAAAGGAATAGAAAATCTAAGAAAGAATGTAAAAGATAGACTTTCAGGTGTTTCTGATCGACTTCCTGAGGAGTCTGAATTGTCTGAAGTACCAAAAGATTTGAAAATAGGAGATACGGTTAAGATTATATCCCTCAATCAAAAAGGAAATGTACTCATGTTGCCTGATAAGAATGGAGACTTAACGGTACAGGCTGGTCTAATGAAAATTAATGTCAATATAAAAAATTTGCGAAAGATCAAAGAGGCAAAAACATCTGATCTTTCATCCAAAAGCTCAGTTGGAGGGATATACCGCAGTAAAACAGCAAGTATTGCAGCACAAATTGATGTCAGAGGCCAGCTTCTTGATGATGCCATTTTGAATGTGGATAAATACCTAGATGATGCCTATATTGCAGGACTTAAACAGGTTGTCATTATTCATGGCAAAGGAGAGGGTATTTTGAGAGAAGGCATACAAAATGAACTAAAAGCACACAAACATGTTTCCCAATACAAAAAAGGAAATAATAATGAAGGTGGAGACGGGGTTACGGTGGTGGAGATTAAATAAGTGTAAGTGGAAGTATAAGTGTAAGTGGAAGTTTAAGTTTAAGTGTAAGTGGAAGTTTAAGTATAAGTATAAGTATAAGTTGTAGGGATGGGTCCCGTGCCCATCCGTTCAGGGCAAGATAAGTGAAAGATAACAGATGACAGATAATAGATAACAGTTAAGGTGGATTTCGTTTCACAAAATCTTCTAATCGAACTTAAACTTAAACTGGCTACTAAGTAGCCTATTTTAAACTACGAAGTAGCCTATTTAAACTTAAACTTACCCTACGCCAAAGGCGTCCACTTAAACTTAGATTTGCAAAGGAGAGAATGAATGATTCTTATTAGTGCCTGTTTAGCAGGGGTTCATTGTAGGTATAATCTGGGTGATAATTGTAGTGAAAAGGTGGTTGAAGTCATTGGAGGGCAACCTTCTGTTCTGGTATGCCCTGAGCAATTGGGAGGTTTATCAACACCACGTCATCCAGCAGAAATTCTTGGAGGCCATGGTGAAGACGTACTCAATGGAAAAGCGAAGGTTATAAATTCTAAAGGAGAAGACTTAACAGAACCCTTTATCCGGGGTGCAGAAGAAGTCCTTGAAATTGCGCGCTTATATGGTGCAAAAAAAGCCATACTTAAAAGTAGAAGTCCATCCTGTGGATGCTGTAAAATATATGATGGGTCATTTTCAGGAAAAATAATTCATGGAGATGGCGTTACAACAGCTCTGTTAAAAAGAAACGGAATTGAAGTCATAACGGAGGAGGAACTGACTTAGATAAAGATAGATAAAAGATAACAGATAATAGATAATAGTTAAGGATGATTCTTCGCTGTTGTTCAGAATCTTCATTTGTAAGACAAGGGAAAATTGTAGGGGAGGGTCCCTGTGCCCGCCCGATACCTGATTTGATTAAAAATTAATGGAAGTTTTGCATAAAGCAAAACTAACCGAAACTGTTATCTGTTATCTTTTATCTATTATCTTAATTAAGTTTTGATCTGAATTATTGACATAAGCCATTAGATAATTGATAATTAAATGATAAATAAGTTGGAGGTAGGAAATACGTGATTGATTATAAGGAAAAAATTGCTGAGATATTGAAAGATAAAGTTTCTCAATTAGAAAGCAAAGAAATATTGGAAATGATAGAAGTTCCTCCTGATCCACAAATGGGGGATTATGCTTTTCCTTGCTTTAGACTTGCAAAGATATTAAGGAAAGCACCCCCGATGATTGCTAAAGAGATTGCTGAAGAAATACATAGCGATTTATTTAAAAAAGTAGAAAGTACAAATGCATATGTTAATTTTTTTATGAACAAGACACTATTTATAGAAGATGTTTTAAAAGAAGTTTATGAGAAAAAAGAAGATTTCGGCAAGACCAATATAGGAAAGGGTAGAAAAGTAATTGTAGAATTTTCTTCGGTAAATATTGCAAAACCCTTTCATATAGGACATATCAGAAGCACGGTTATTGGGAGTGCCATAAATAATATCTACAAATTTCTCGGGTTTGATACGGTGTCTATTAACCATCTTGGAGATTATGGAACTCAGTTTGGCAAGCTCATCGTTGCCTATAAACTATGGGGTGATAAAGAAACCATTGAAAACAATCCGATTCCAGAACTTTTAAGAATTTATGTTAAATTTCATGAAGTAGCAGAGGAAAAACCTGAATTAGAGGATGAAGCCAGAGCATGGTTCTTAAAGCTTGAGAATAATGATGAAGAAGCAGTCCAATTGTGGAAATGGTTTCGCGATATCAGTTTAAAAGAATTTGCTCGTGTTTACAAGATGTTGGGGATCGAATTTGATTCCTACGCAGGTGAAAGTTTTTATTCAGACAAAATGCCAAAAGTCTTAACGCGTATGAGAGAAAAGGGTGTTATGAAAGAGTCCGATGGCGCTGAAATTGTTGATTTAGAGTCTTTTGGAATGCCACCGGCCCTTATTACGAAAAAGGATGGGTCCTCTTTGTATATCACCAGAGACTTGGCTGCTGCTATTTATCGAAAAGATCATTATAATTTTTACAAAAATATTTACGTTGTAGGATCCCAACAAAATCTTCACTTTCAACAATGGCGCAAAATTATTGAATTAATGGGCTATGATTGGTCAGATGATTGTATTCATGTCCCTTTTGGGATGGTGAGCTTAGAAGAAGGCACCATGTCTACTAGAAAAGGTCGAATTGTTTTTCTTGAAGATGTTTTAAAAAAAGCTGTGGATCAAACCAAGGACATTATTATGGAGAAGAATGTTAATGCTGACTTGGTTGAAGAAATTGCAAGACAAGTGGGCATCGGAGCTGTGGTATTTCAAGAGCTTTCAAACAATAGAATAAAGGACTATGCCTTTTCCTTGGAAAAAACTCTGAGCTTCGAGGGAGAAACGGGTCCGTATGTGCAATATACCCATGCAAGGGCAAGCAGCATATTGAGAAATGCAGATCAAACATTGAAAACAGATGTGGATTACCATATTCTTTCGGAAGAGTCTGCTTATGAGCTTTGCAAACTCATTTATCATTTCCCAAAAGTCATAATGGAAGCTGCAGAAAAATATGAACCTTCGGTGGTTACAAGACATATAATCGATATTGCGCAAGCCTTTAATAAGTTTTATCACGATCAACATATACTTGTGGAAGACGAAGGGACCCAAAGTGCAAGGATTTTACTTGCTTTTGCTGCAAAACAGGTCATTGCAAACGGGTTGGGTTTGATAGGAATAGAGGCGCCAGAAAGGATGTAGTTTAAATGAGATATGAAGGAAATATTTTTAGACCTCCAAGTGAAGCTTACAGCCTTATTCTTCAGGTAACCATAGGCTGTTCTCATAATAAGTGTACATTTTGTAGCATGTACAAAGATAAGCAATTTCGAATACGGGATATGAAGGAAGTATTCGAGGATTTAGAATATGCAAGAGCACATCACAAAGAAGTTAAACGGATTTTTTTAGCCGATGGGGATGCTTTGGTTTTAAAAAACGAAAGCCTAATAAAGATATTGGATTATATCGAAAATTCATTTCCTGAATGTGAAAGAGTGGGCATCTATACATCCCCACAGGATATTTTGCGAAAATCACCCCATGAGTTAAAGGAACTATTTGAACATGGATTAGGAATTGCTTATTTGGGCGTGGAATCAGGGAGTGCAGATATTCTTAAGGACATAAAAAAAGGGGCTACTCCAGAGGAAATCATCGAGGCTGGTAGAAAAATAAATGCCTCGGGCATAGAATTATCCATGACGCTGATCTCCGGTTTAGGGGGGAAGGAAAAATGGAAAGAACATGCCCAAAAATCAGGAGAAATTATTAGTAAAATTAATCCCAAGTATGTAGGACTCCTTACTTTGATGTTGGAAAAAGAAACTGAGTTGTATCATGATATTAAATCAGGAAGCTTTCAATTACTAACACCAGAAGAAATCTTATTAGAAACGGAAGAAATGATCAAAAACATCCAAGGTGTAACAGAATGTATATTTAGGAGCAATCATGCATCCAATTATCTTTCGCTAAAAGGGAACCTTCCTACGGATAAAGAACGCTTGCTTCATGAAATTGAATCAGCAAAAAAGAATCTTGGAATGCTTAAAGATGAAAGGCTTAGAAGGCTGTAATGCTTGGTGAATTAAGAATTAAGAATTTAGAATTAAGAATTAAGGTGGAGAATTTGTTTTGCAAATTCTCTTTTTCATTTAAAATAAATGAGATTTTGCCTAAGCAAAATCCTCCTTAACTATTATCTATTATCTATTATCTGTTATCTCTTATCTTTTAACTTACACTTACACTTAGTATTACATTAAAAAAAGCAGGAAGCCTCCTGCTTTTTTAGTCTTTTAAACTCTGTGGGTCTGTCTTATGGTATATTCTTTGGCTGTGCTCTTTTGTTCGGTATATGGATTGAGATAAGAGATTGACGTTATCATATATATACTGCATGTCACTTCCGTTTACATTGTAGTATAAAAATAAATCATCAAAATCTCTTTTTGCCTTGATCAGCATTTTAAAAGTATCTACAAAGGTATTGAATTTGTTGCTGTTTCGGGCATTCTGAAGTTGATCAATATCAGAAATAATATTAGAAACAGTTTCGTCTTCTGTTTCGTATTCTCCAATGGTTATCTGATAGGGCTTAATTCTTTCTAATAAGTAAGTGTCATCTGGGTTTCTATGATAAAGATAGTTTATAGTAAATTCTTCAGATAGTACGAATCTGACAAAAACCATAATCCCTTCTATATCTATAACTTCTGCCCCCAATTCCTTTAATTTCTCGAGGTTCAAATCATGCAGAACAATTCTTGAAGTTAGCATAAAAAACACTCCTTTCAACTAATTTATTATACTATAAAAAAATCCAACTCTCAATGCATATTTTGCACTCTAAAAAAAAGTGCGAGTATGAAAGGGTTGTGGTATAATATTAAGACAAAGTTTTGTTCGTGAAATGTGTATAAAGCCTCATAACTCAGGGAAAGTTCATTCAAACGTCTTTCTTTTATTATGTGAAAAATACACAATTGTAAACCCTAGTTAGGAGCCAATATGAAAATTTTATTGACCACTCTTAATGCTAAATATATTCAAACAAATTTAGCATTAAGATATTTATATGAATCTGCGTATGAATATCAAGAGTATATGGAATTAAAGGAATTTACCATTAATCAAGAAGAAAGTTATATTTACAATGAAATTATAAGAGGCAATTATGACATCATATGTATTTCATCTTATATATGGAATATTTCAAAAGTGAAAGCATTAGTAGCAGATATTAAAAAAGTAAAAGATGTTATTGTAATATTAGGCGGACCAGAAGTGAGCTATGATTCTGAAGCATTGATAAGGGAGTACCCCTATATTGATTATATCATTAGAGGTGAAGGGGAAAAGACTTTTTATGAAATCATAAGCTTACTAATTTCTAAAAAAGGGCAAATGGATCAAATCAATGGCATTACTTATAGATCCAAAAACCAAGTGGTATCGACGCCAGACAGAGCATCTTGTAGGAGCTTAGATGACATCCCTTTTCCATATAGGCATTTTTCTCCTGAAAAAGATAGAATCATCTATTATGAAACTTCAAGAGGATGTAGATTTAACTGTAGCTATTGTTTGTCTTCTATAAATAAAGGCGTAAGAACCCTTTCTTTGGAGCGAGTCAAGGAAGAATTAAGTTATTTCATAAATAGAGAAATTCCACAAGTGAAGTTTGTTGACCGAACATTTAACCTTAATCCAAAGCGGTGCTTAAAGATTATAAAATATATACAGGAAATAGATAAAGGAAAAACGAATTTTCATTTAGAAATTAATGGCGATCTTTTGGATGAAGAGATTTTAGAAGTGTTAAGCACAGCAAGAAAAGGCCTGTTTCAATTTGAAATAGGGGTACAATCCACATGGGAAAGAACCATAGAAGCAGTTGGAAGAAAAACAGATTTTAAGAAGTTAAAAAAGAATGTGCAAAAGATTTATAGATATCAAAATATTCATTTTCATTTAGATCTCATTGCAGGGCTTCCTTTTGAGAGTTTCGACACTTTTAAAAAGTCTTTCAATGATGTATACGAGCTGAACCCCCATATGCTTCAACTGGGTTTCTTAAAGCTCTTAAAAGGTTCTCGAGTACGCAATGAAGCTCTGGAACATCTTTATTGTTATCAAGACAAGGAGCCTTACGAAATACTATCTAATAAATATATCTCTGCTATTGAGTTGGTAAAGCTAAAAATGTTAGAAGATATTTTAGAAAAGTATTATAATCGCTCCGGGTTTCAAAGCACATTAAAATTTGTGATAAAAACTAATTATGAGAATCCTTTTTCTTTTTATGATGACTTTTCAGAGTACTGGTATCAAAATGGATATCATCATATGGCTCACAGTAAAGATGCCTTATATGATATTTTATTGGATTTTTATATTCATAGAGATTTTTTGGATTTAGCCCTATTTAAAGAATTTATCATGTATGATAGAATGCTAAATTCATCTGCTGCCAGTAAATCTGAAGGTATTGATAAAGAAACAATTCATGATATTCTCCATAATGAAATATTCCGGAACACTTTTTTAACACGCCATCAACACCTAAAAGTGAAAGAATTAAAAAAGTTTATAGGGTATCAATTATTTGAATTTAATATTCATGGAAATGCAAAGAAAAACCAAAAAATTGTTAATGAGAAAAATCTATGTTTTTTTGATTATAGTAATAAAGATCTCTGGGGTCAGGCATTTGCTTGCAGCTTAACGATGGCAGAGATAGAGGAGGTAAAAGGTTGAACAGAATTAAAAAGTATCTAAAACAGTTCACGGATCAGTTGGTATTTATTAATCTCGAAAGTCAATTAACACAGTCCAAAAAAGATATTAGTTTTTTAAAAGATATTCCAATTCCTGTTTCAGTAGAAACAATTTCCAAGCATGTTAAAAAGGAGGACATTGATAAAATTCCTTTTGAAGCTTTTGTTCAAGGCATGATTTATGTTATGGGAGTGGATAAAGATTTTAAATATTTCTCGGAATATAAACGGTTTCTTTATCTGTCTAATGATAAAATTATCGATTATATGCTCTATCATGGCCTAAAATTAGCAGATGAAAATAGGTATTTAGATGCAATTGTTTATCTGAGAGCTGTGATTTCCATGGAGGATAGTAATCTCAGTGCCTTATACAATTATGGAAAGTGTTGTGGAGATATCTTTGATTTGAGCAAAGACTTGGATGAAAAAAAAAGATTTTAAAGCAGAAGCTGTTAACACCTTTGAGACGCTTGTAGAAACATTCTCAGAGTTTGCGCCTTCTTATTACTATTTGGGATTCTTTTATTTAAATCAGAAGTTGTTTGAAAAAACTCAGATAACATGGAAGAAGTTTGTTGAAATAAGTGACGATGAAGAGAAAAAGGAAGAAATAGAAATCAATTTAAAACGAATGGAAGACCAAGTGCTTTATGAAAGGGGCTATCATAATGTACTAGGGGGGAAATTTGCAAAAGGACTTGAGTTCTTGTTACCTTTAGAGGAA
>JADQBM010000098.1:0-3276 GCA_016278615.1 Clostridia bacterium
GCCATTCGCTCCGTGGAAACTCTCCAATCTTTGATTGGCTAAGAGTTTTTCAGTTGAAGCCCTAGCAGTAATCTTTGATTACGTCGCAGGTCTCATACAGAAACTCTCCAATCTTTGATTGGCTAAGAGTTTTTCAGTTAAATCCTAAATCTAATTGTCTACTCAACAAACACTTCAACCTTTGTGTTTGATTCTTCGTCCACTACATCAACAATCTTTCCTTCAGCACCTGTTTTTACAGCCTCAAGGATTTCTTCGATATCCTCTTGTTTGAGACCTGCGTCCCTTAGTTCCGGTGAAAAAGCAGATCCCAATTTCAGCCCAATATCAACCAATCTCAAAGGAATATTTACTTTTACCTTGACATTATCTTTTTCATCCATGACTCTTACCTTTAGCCATTTAGGGGCCCCACTTTTCACCAGCCCTTCTGGCTCTTGTTTTCCAAGAGCTTCTATGAGCTCCATTGCCTCAGCGGAAGTAATTTTACCTTCTTCCACCATTCTTAATATCTGCATTTTCTCTTCTTTTAAAGACATTTCAATTCCTCCATTTATTCACTTAATAATTTCAAAGCTTCATCTTTATTAATCTCACCTTTGCTTAATTTATCTAATACTTCTTTTCGATTAACCCTTATTTTGTCTTGGACTTGATAACCCATAGATTCAATCACTGCATCCAGCTTATTTCTAACTGTAGGATATGAAATCCCCAGTTCCTTCTCAATTTCCTTAATATTACCTCGGTTTTTAATGAAAACTTCAATAAAATACTTTTGTTCTTTATTGAGCTGACAAAATTTACATGGATCAAATTTACCTCTAATAGAGGTTCCACAACTACCACATGCAATCTCTGTTACCTTTAAATTGTTGTCACATATGGGACATCTACCTAATACTTCTCTGTTCACCTTAATCACCTCCGTTAAATTGTTTTTATTACTACTTTAAATTTTTTCCCCTTATCTTCCGCTTCTACATGTACGATCTCAAAAGGTTCCAAATCTGATAACATCTGAAAAAGCTCTCCCACATATTTTACAAACAATTCTTGATCCACTTTTACCTGGTTAGAATGTTTAATCCCAAAATCGATGAAAAATTTCATTGTTTTAAATTTCATTGACGGTATCGGTATGTAAAAATGATTGATTGATAGAAATATTTTAATTCTTCTGTTCTTCACAACAAAACACCCCATAATTTAATGTAATTATTGATATTATTAATTTATATATTTATAATATTAATAATCATCAACATTGTCAATATATATTTTAATTTTTTTAACAATTTCATTAAATATATTAATAAAATTAATTTTCTCCATAAAAAAAGAAGATTTCGAACTATCAAAATCTTCTTCCTTAATTATTCATTGTTATATTCATTATTCATTAGCCTAGTGTGTTTCCAGCCCGTTCCCCCATATGGGAATTACCTCTCCCAAATACGTAGGTTTCATTTTTAACTTAGATTTAAAAAAATCTTTTACACGGGCAGCTTTTTCTCTAAACTCATAGTACGCCATTTTAGGATACACATAGTGATCACTGGGTATGCCATAAGCTTCTATCCCCATGGCCCGTGCAATATATAGGGCTCTTTTCAAGTGATATTCTTGAGTCACAATAACTGCACGCTCTATACAAAAGATTTCTTTAGCTCTGTACATAGATTCATAAGTACTAAACCCTGCATGATCCATAAAAATATAATCATCCGAAATACCTTGATCTTTTAAATATTTGCGCATTGAATTCACTTCATCATATTCTCTTGTTCCATGATCCCCTGAAACAAGTATGCGATTAGACATGCCTTTCTCATAAGCAGCTATCCCCATATCAAGCCTGTCCTGTAACATTTCCGACGGAACCCCACTCTTTTTTACTCTTGCACCCAATACGATGACCGCATCTACCGCCACTGAATCTTCCAATTCTATGATATACTTAGACCCTTCTTTAGAAACGTACGCATTTAATAGGACAAATGTAAAGCCTAAAATAGCAACAAACACGCCTACTACTATACCTATTCTTTTTATCATTCTATTTTTCATATATTCACCTCAAAAAATCAGAATCCCAATGATTCTGATTTTATATTAGTATCGCGACAATCCTTAAGTCCCTATTTTGACTTCTCTTTTATTGAACGTCATTTTTTTAACCCTTAACGAATATTCACACACTGCAAGAAATTTATCTACAAAAGTCACAATCCAGGCTTCTCCACTTCTAGGGACCCCTATGGGAAACATATGATTCTTTATAATATCTCTTTCTTTTTGATTTAACACAAAGTGTTTTCCTGCATTTTCCAGAGCGATCAAGGGATGATTTCTTGCATGAAATAAAGGTGCAGAGAAAAAACGAACACCCTTTCCCTTTTTGAATTTGTATAAGTAAAAATCATGTAACAAACAGCCTCTTGTTGTAGCCACGTAATCCATACCCATTCTTTTAGAAATTCTATAGGACATATATGCGGTATCCATGCAATGTTCATATACACTTTCATTATGATGTTTAATATATTTCATTTTAATGTAACTTTCATGAACAATAATAGGTTGAGCAATTTCCAGAAACTCTTCACTATATTTTTTCATTTCATCTTCCCTTCCAATGCCCTAATACCTTCAGTATTTTTAAACAATAGCACTATGTATTTTATCATGAATGATATGAAATTGAAACATGAAATTTACACCAACTGGGGAGTTGTTCGAGTTGAAGTTTAAGTATAAGTGGACTCCTGCGGAGTAGAATATAAATTAAGTTGAAGTGTGAATAGACTCCTGCGGAGTAGTTTGAGTTTAAGTTGAAGTAGAAATGGACTCCTGGAGTAGTTTGAGTTTAAGTTGAAGTATAAGTGGACTCCTGGGGAGTAGTTTGAGTTTGAGTTGAAGTATAAGTGGACTCCTGCGGAGTAGTTTAGATTGAAGTTGAAGTATAATTGGACTCCTGCGGAGTAGTTTGAGTTGAATATCAAATTCAGAAAACCAAGTTGCTGGTAATACTTAGACTTAAACTTATACTTACATTTACATTCATCTTTCGGGCAGGCACAGGACCAGCCCCTACGAATTTATTCTTAAACTTAAACTTATGCTTCCACTTACATTTTTGCCTTTTCGGGCAGGCGCAAGGCCAGCCCCTACAAATTTATCCTTAACTTACTTAGGCTTAAACTTACACTTTTACCTTTTTCGGGCAGGCACAGGGACCAGCCCCTACGAATTTATTCTTAAACTTAAACTTAT
>JADQBM010000098.1:3286-18675 GCA_016278615.1 Clostridia bacterium
TTCGGGCAGGCACAGGGACCAGCCCCTACGAATTTATTCTTAAACTTAAACTTATACTTCCACTTACATTTTTGCCTTCTCGGGCGGGCGCAAGGCCAGCCCCTACAAAATTATATCCCTGCAACAAATAGCTCCAAAGCTAATTTTGGCTCAATTATACCCGTTTTGATATTCTTATCTACTTCATGTATTTGAATGTTTATATTTTTAAGCGTCTCAAGTGTGAACGCATTGGAAACCCTTATTAGCTTATTCACAACAAATTCAGGCAGTGACAATTTTTCTTTCATGTAGGCTATATTTTTCCCATTTCCCTGAAGCATCTTGATGTGTAATAAATTCTCAAATTGTCTATTTAAAAGAGCCAGTATTTTATATTCCGCTTCTCCATAAAGCAAAGCATCATTTAATAACTTCAATGCTTCTGATTTCTTTTTATTGCTAACAGCATCAATCAGATCGAATATATTCCTGTCAATGTTACCGCAGACGATTTGAATAATATCTTCTTGGTTTATTTCTGGTTCCGCCCCTGTAAAATGAACAATCTTCTGAATATCATTTTCTAAATTATACAAAGTATACTCAGATTCTTTATCATAATAACCTGTTATCTCTATGAACTTTTGAATCCCTGCATTATTTATTATTTTTCCCTTCTTTTTAAAGTGTTTTGCAACCCATTTTTTAAGATCTGAAGGTTCTAATAAATTGAACTCAAAAATGCTTCCAGATTTACTTAATCTCTTATATAGAGTTTTCCTTTTGTCCAATTTGCTCCCACAAGTCATAATAACAATACAAGAAGAGGAGATGTCTTCTAAATATTTTACAAACGCTTTTTCATCTTCCTCACTGAAACTTTTTATTTTTCCACCCTCCAAGATGGAAAAATCGTCTAAAACAAGCATTCTCCGTTGAGACATCATAGGTAAAGTCTCACAAGTATTCACAATAACTTCAAGACTTGCCACAGAGCCGTGGATTTTATCAAAGTTGAAATCTCTAAAGTCTGAAGAAATATGTTTTTCTTTCAATGCATCAACTGCCCAGTTAATAAGATATCTTTCCTTTCCATGCAGAACATACACTTTTAATGGTTCTGTTGCTTTCATATGCTGAACAAATTCTTTATAACTCATATTCATCTTCCTCTATCATGGTTTTAATTATAATCCCATTATCCTGTATATCTAAAAGAATGGCGCCTTTTTCATCTGTCCTTAACATCTTGACATTTTCATCTTGATATCTTTCAAGAACTTCCGGAGCAGGATGTCCAAAATTATTCTTGCCTACTTGTATAATAGCGATTTTGGGTTTCACAACTCTAATCAATTCCGCTGTACTGGATGTCTTGCTCCCGTGGTGGGGCACTTTTAATATTTTTGATTCCAGACTTCTATGCTCTTTCATAAGCACTTCTTCCCCTTCTTTTTCAATATCTCCCGTCAGCAGAAGTTTATGCCCCTCATAGTCCAAAAGGAGTACCAAAGAATTGTTGTTTTCTTCTTGGTCTTTATGGCCTGCCTTTGGGAATAATACATCAATTGCTATTCCCTCTTGAATACTAATTCTATCATCTTTTTTAAGATATGTAATGTCCGAATTTCTTTTTTTACAGGCCAAGATTATCCTATCCATTACTTCTGTTTCAAAGCTTTCTTTGTATAGAGCTGTTTTGCTGACTTTTATAGTATCCATTACTGATAAGATGCCTTTATAGTGATCCCCATGAAGGTGGGTAATAATGGCAAGATCAATTTTATTTACCCCATTTTTGAGCAAATAAGGCACCAGAACTTTCTTCCCCACATCATAAGGATTTCCCTCGGCAGATCCACCACCATCTATAAGAATGTTTTTTCCGTTAGATGTTCGAATATGAATACAGTCCCCTTGCCCCACATCAACAAATGTAATCTCATATTTACTGCTGGTCAATTGGGGAAATAATACGAGGAAAAGAAGCAAAGTTACCCCTACTGCACCCACTCTTTTTTTATGCTTATTTATAGAGGCAGGTAGGCATTCGTATGCAAATAGAAATATGATGAGATAGAAGAGAACAAGGGCCCACCAGGATGGACTTGTGACATGGATAGCATCCTTAAATACCATTGTAGCCAAATGATTCATCTCAATCATTAGATTTACAAGGATTCCTTCAGCTTTCGCAACCCAATCAAATAGTTGAATGGGTGTCGTTGAGAGTAGTAATAATACAAATCCAACAGGAAGTATTATTTCTGCTAAAAGAACAAGGGGTATATTAATAAAAAAAGCAGCAAAAGAAAAGTAATTGAAATGATAAGCAATCAAAGGGGCTGTTCCAATTTGTATGGAGACAAGTAAAGAAATCATCTTAATAAAATCGTTCTTATAATTAATCCTTCGTTGAAGGAACGGATAAATAAACCCAATAGATAAAACAGCAGCAAAAGAAAGTTGAAAACCAACATTAAACAACATATAAGGATTATAGAGTAATAAAATAAAGGCCGTAAATCCTGCGGAGGATAAAAGATCATATCTTTTGTAAACTCTTTTAGAAATAATAAAGAGTACAATCATCATGACGGCTCTCACAACGGACGGAGCGAACTCTGAAACCGCAGCATATAATATCAAAAAACTTATCATAAGAGAATCTTTAATCATCCCTTGTTTTTTCTTTAATAAAAATTCCAGAGCAGAATACAAAATCCCTATGTGAATTCCAGAAACAGCAAGAATATGAGCGGTTCCATTCCTTTGAAAATTTTCATAAATGCTACTATCCATATAGCTTTTATCACCAAATAAGATGCCTATTAACACACCTGCCTCTTCCGGTTTCATGGCAGACATAATTTTCTCAATAAAGCGATACTTAAACAACCCTATGGTACTTGTCACTCTATTATATTTTCCTATAGGTTTAAATTGGGAAAAAGAACTCTCCATCATCATATGAATTTTCTTAGTCTTAAGATACAAGCGGTAGTTAAAGGTATTGGGATTCCTATTACTGGATGGCATAATCAGAACACCTGACACTTGAACCTTATGCCCGATCCACTTATACAGTTCTTTTGTCTCTCCCGTTAAATTAATGAGCACTTTTTCTTTTGTAAATATTTTGTTCCCCTCTGAAACAATACTGTACGATTTTACGGTCACTCGATGAAATGAATCATTCACTTGGGAAACACTGGTCACAACTCCTTCTAATGCTATTTCTGAATTTTGAAATCTATATAAGTGATTCTGTGTAGAAATAAAATCGAAAAAAAAGCAGCTTAAAAAGATAATTGAAAAAAACAAAAAAATTAGGACATCTTTTTTTGCCCTTCGCAACAAAAACAAAATAAAAGATAGCCCACACGCTATCCAAAGAAATGTTTTATTAAACTGAAAAGCATATTGGATAGATATACCTATCACTAAAGCCGTCACGATAAATAAAACAGATCTTCTCAATCCCTTTTCCCCCGATACTTTTATCTCATTAAACAGCTCTAAGACTCCCACCTCTTCACTTCATTCATAAAGATCTGGTCGTCTATCTTGAAAACAAGTGACTTTCTGCCTAATCCTATGTATCAGTTCCAAGTCAATCTCACATTGCAATATCCCTTCCTTGCAATCCATCTTGCCAATAATATTTGCCCAAGGGTCCACTGCCATAGATTGCCCGGGAAATACAGCCTTAAACTCCTCACCGATTCTATTGGCACTAACAATAAAAACCTGGTTTTCTAAAGCTCTTGCCTTGCAAAACACTTCATAATGACTCAATCTGCTTTCAAACCATTGCACGGGAGCAAAAATAACTTCTGCACCTTTTAATGCTAAGGTCCTACAGATTTCTGGAAACCTGAAATCATAGCAAATGATAATGCCGCATTTAACCCCGTCTATTTCAAAAACATCAATATGGTTTCCTGGTTCAATGTATTTGTCTTCCTTTGCATGATGGACAAGATGAATTTTATCGTAGAAATAATCCACTGTTCCATCTCGCTTGATGACATAAGAACGATTATAAACCTTATCATCCACCATATCGGAAATAGAGCCTGCAACGATATTGACATGATTATCAAGGGCTTTTTTCGCCAAAAGATCCAATGTTGGTTGTCCATTCTTATCACATTTTTCTCGTATGGAGTCAAAATTAAAGCTGGTATTCCACATCTCAGGAAGTAATATGACAGCTGGATAATCTTCAGATGCCTTATCAATCATTTCAGATACTTTTCTGCGATTTTTATCAGGATTCATAAAATCAATGTCAAATTGAAGTATTGAAACTTTCATATTTTCACCTGCTTTTTATATACAATCCCCGGCCAACCTTTTTAACCCCATCTACTTTTTGAATGAGGTTATCTATATAGATATCAATATCTTTATAATGCATATTGAAACCCTTTTTTTTAAGATATTTGAGTATGGTAAGCAACCGTATGGGGTAATCTCCAGGATTTTTAAAATACGGATGCTTTACAATCTGCTTCATTATTTTTTCTTCATCTGGAATAATGTGATTATCATTACTGAATATTTCAATTTGCGATTCTAAATTACGAATTATAAAATCAATATCTTCGATGGGTTTATTATATTCTTTAAAAAATACTTTAAGCTCTTTGAAAAGATTCAGTTCTTCTCTTAAATTTTCATGGCTCAACGGTATTCTTAGAGTGATGATGCTTTCACTCTCGTTTAAATGGTCTTCTTCCATTTTACAACTCCCTTGTTTTTGTTTGTTTCTTTTATTTTAAGGTTTTATACAAAAACTGTCAAATGGAAAGAATTAAAAACATAGCTTACCTTTGTAATTCACTTCTTCGAATGACTTTTCCTAAGCGTCCCTGAACAATTACGTTGTTCTTTACAGCGACTTTTCCGTCTATTAGAACATACTCTATGCCTTTAGGTGGTAATGTAGGGTTTTCAAAAGTTGCACCATCTAAAATCTGTTCTTTATCAAATATAACCAAATCTGCGTCATAGCCCACCTTTACTTGTCCTTTATGAGATAGTCCCAGTCGCTGTGCAGGATATAAGGTCATTTTCTTTAGGGCATCCAAGAGAGGTATTGCCTGTAAGTCTCTTACATACCGCCCAAGAACTCTTGGGAAAGTGCCAGATGCTCTGGGATGCCCTTGCCCTTTTCGTAACAAACCATCACTGGCAATCATAACAAAAGGGGCCTTGATGGCTTCAATTATTTCATCATCGTTCATGACAAAGGCTACCACAAGCATATTGGGATATTCTTTTCTTGCTTTATAAAACAACTCCTTGTTGCAGCGAACACCTACATAAGGTGCCTCCGTAAGCAAAATACTTTCATAAGATCTGTTCCAAAGTTCAAAGCAACCTTCATCAAAACAGGCAGACCCAATAAATGTACTAAAAGCATCATAAGGATAACAATCTGCCAAAATATCTGCTCCTAAGCCAATGGCTTCTTCGATTACTTTTAAAGATTCCTTCATCATTCCATAAGCTGTGCAACTCCCTAAATGAGAGATTTGCATGGGAATCCCTGTCACCTTTGAAATATCAATCAGTTCTTTGATGGAATCAATGCCATACTTGGCATCCTTTCGATAGTGTGCAGATAAAAGAATATCCTTTCTTTCTAACCCCTCACACAGCTGAATGGCTTCATTAAAGTCTGTACCGGGACAATATTCCAAACCGAAAGAAAGACCTATTGCACCACTTTTTATAGCAGCATTTGCCAGTCCTTGCATTCTTACAATTTCATCTTTGGATGATTTCCTATATCTGTCTTCATTGCCCACGATATTCCTAAGATAATTGTGGCCAATAAAAGATAAATAATTTACCGGAGCCCCTTTTTCATCAATTGATTTAAAAAAATCATCTACACTTTGCCGATTGTTCCCACAATTTCCTCCTACGCAGGTTGTAGCTCCCATTAGAAGCATCTTGTTAGCAATATCATAAACGTCTCCATCTGCAGTTAAGCCAATGACTTCCTCATGCATATGTATGTCTATAAATCCAGGAGCTACAATTTTTCCTTTTACATCAATTTCATATGAAGCTTTTTCAGGACATGTTCCGATACACTTAATCTTTTCATTTTCGATTCCAATATCACAATCCTTTTCTGAATTGGTATCAAAATCTATCACTTTTGCATTAATAATTTTCAGGTCATACATTCTTCTATCTCCTTATATACAGCTGAATACACATATTCATTATAACGCTGTTTTTCTTTATATAGTGCTTTTAAAATAATAAAGGGCTCTATGCGAGCCCTCAGGCTGTTGAAAAACGGCCAATTTCGTTGTTGCTACAAAAATCTCCGGTGCTCACTTACCTCTAAGTAAGCTCTGCTCCTCAATTTCTGCGCACCTAGAACTTGCCTCGTTTTTCAAAGCCTACAGATTGTTGACTTTTTCAACAATCTCAGGGCTCTATGCGAGCCCTGAGGTTGTTTGAAAAGTCAATAAGTACCACAAAACTTTTTAATAATTTTAGCATATATTTCTACAGCATCTGTTAATTGAGAAATATCCACTTTTTCATCTTTGGTATGAGATGAGGATATTTTACCGGGTCCAAATACTACAGTTGGAATATTTCCATAATTCGAAAGGAGTGCCGCATCAGTCCATCCTCTCTTTCTGGTAATCTCCGGTTCTTTATCAATGACTTCTTTGATAGATTCTCTTACCGCGGTAACTATTGGGTCATCTGGCTCCGTCATAAGATATAGGTGATCAAGGCTCAGCATACTATTATCCATTCGAGTGATTTCTGCTTCGAAGTCAGGATCTTCTGCTTTTATTGAGTCAATAATATCTTGATATTCTTTTATAACAGTCTCCACATTTTCTCCAGGTATGTATCTTCGGTCAATTTTTATGCTGCAAGTATCCGCAACTGTACTCGGCTGAGTTCCCCCGGAAATAACACCAAAATTCATGACTGAAGGCCCCATATATTCATTGAATCGTGTTTGAAGCTTAGGATAAAGCTCTTTTCTAATTCTTTCGATAAGGGTAGCAGCCTTTTCTATGGCATTTACTCCAAGCTGTGGCATACCGCCATGTGCCGCTCTTCCTTTGATGCTTATCTCAAGCCATTCCAAGCCTCTGTGACCTATAGCATACTCATAATCAGAAGGTTCTCCTACTATAGCACCGTCCGCTATAAGATTGGATTTTACTAGGTACTCTGTTCCTTCACTTTTTTCTTCTTCTCCAATGACTCCTGCAAAGAATACATCCCCTTTTAGTTTTATCCCAGAGCGTTTTAAGGCGATCAAGGCTGTTAGCATACTTGCAATAGCCCCTTTCATATCGACAGCCCCTCTGCCCCAAATACAACCTTCTTTTACTTCTGCTCCGTAAGGATCAATCACCATGTTATAGGGAGGTACAGTGTCTGTATGTCCATTCAGCATCAATGTCTTACCTGTGCCATCTCCTCTAAGAAAGACCAAAACATTACTTCTTTCTCCATCTACAGTTTCAAGCTTTACTTCTAAACCCTGATCATGACAGAAGTTAAATATAAACTCTGCTACCTTCTTCTCTCGATGAGGGACATCTTTATGGCTGGGAATCCGTATTAAGGATTGGGCAAGCTGCACCAGCTCTTCTTGAGTATAATATTTATGGATCTCTTTCACCAATACCACCTCTATTCCTTGTTATATATTATTTAGAAAGGTCCAAAATTCATTGCATTTACAATTAATACCAGCACACCACCAATTACGAGCCAAGTACAAGTCAAAGGCCATAAAAATCTAAACCAATCTTCATAAGGAATCTTAGAAATTGATAATACACCCATTAAAGCTGCAGAAGTTGGAATGATAGAATTTGTAAACCCATCTCCAAAGTGATAAGCTACTACTGCTGTCTGTCTCGTTACACCTATAATATCTGCAAGAGGTTTCATAATAGGCATTGTGGCAGCTGCCTGACCGCTTCCCGATGGAATAAAGAAGTTAATGATTACCTGTGTAAAGTACATTCCAAGTGCAGCTATACCTTTAGGTAGCGATTGTATTGCCGCTGCAAGACCATGAATAATTGAGTCCATAATGTAGCCATCTTGCATTACTATAAGAATACCTCGCGCTACCCCAACAACTAATGCCCCAAAAGCGATAGATTTTGCACCAACAACAAACTCCTGAGCTAATTTACTAGGACCTAATTTACCAGCAAGTCCACCGAATATACCCATTGCTAAGAATGCTGCACTGATTTCTGTTATATACCATCCATATTTAAATACACCAAATATGATAAATCCAAACCCTAAAACAATTGTTATGAAAACTAATTTATGTCTAGATTCTAACGAAGGAAGATTTGACAAATCAATGTGCTGACCCTTTTCTTCTATTTCAAGTGCATAGACCTTACTCTTGGTAGGATCCTTCTTTACTTTGTCAGCATATCTCATCAAATATATGCAAGTAACAATTAGAAATATTACTAGAAATCCAATTCTTACTCCAACGCCTGAAAATAATGGTAACTCTGCTATACCTTGAGCGACTCCAACTGTAAAAGGATTCATGACGCCTGCCGTAAATCCACAAGCAGCTCCCAGAGTAATCATTGCAGTCCCTGTTATAGCATCATATCCCAGTGCTCGTGCAAGGGCAATACCAATAGGAACAAACACAATGGTTTCTTCAGCCATACCATAAGTAGCACCTCCTATTGAGAATACCACTAAGAAAATAGGAATCATGAGTTTTTCTTTACCTTGTAAGCTTTTTGCAATTTTTCCAATTCCAGCTTCAATTGCTCCTGTAGCAGTAATCATTTGAAAAGCTCCGCCTACAATAAAGATAAAGAAAATGATACTAGCCGCATTGGTCATACCTTTAGGAATAGATTGGAACAAATCAAAAAACGATACAGGACTTTGATCAACTGAATGGAATGATTCTGGATCAACAACTGTTCTCCCTGTTGCTGGATCCTCCATTCTGTCATATTCACCCGCTGGAACAATATACGTTAAGACAGACATAATCAATATAACAGCGAATAGAATAACATAAGTATGAGGCACTTTAAATCTCTTCTTTGTGTTTAACGTTTCAGATTTTTCGCTCAAGTAAACGACCTCCTCTTTCTTCTTAATAATTGATAATTCAATAAAGAAATATCTCTTATGTCTCTACAAGATGCCGAGAAATAACTTCATTCCCCCTTCATTTCTATTATTTTTTTATATCTACCCTTGTTAAATGAGTTGTAGTGTTCCAGTAAAGGGTGATAGCCTCTTATTTCAGTTTTCGTTTTCCCATAGCTCCTCATCCGTAGGGACTATATTATCCTTCATGAAGTAGCCGATACGAGAGATATTTATAAGGTGCTTATAATCCAAGTTTTCTGAAATGCTATTGTTTCCCCAAGAGCCACATCCTAAGGTGTTTGTAGGCGCAAAACCATTGTAAAAACTTCCTCCTGCACTGGTTGCACTGGATTGATTGATTACAAATCTACTGACTTCTAATGATTCCCCTACCTTTTCAATATGGCTTTTATTATTTGAATGCATGGCAACACTGTGCCCTTTGCCCTCCATTTCAAGATTATCTCTGGCAATTTGAATGGCTTCATTTAAGTCATCGTATCTGTATGCCGCCAGCACTGGACACATTTTTTCTTTGCCTAAAACATCTGTATTTTCAATGGTTTCAATAACAATTACTTTTGTATCTGCAGGTATTTTCACTCCAGCCATATCCCCAATTTTTTGAACGGATTGACCGACTAAATCCTTATTCATAACCCTATATTGAAATAATGCATTTCGAAAGGAATCTCTCTCTAAAGGGTCTGTAACATAATACGCACCATTTTTTTTAAATTCATTTATTGTCTCTTGGTATATTTCATTGGGTATGATGACGGATTGCTCTCCAGAACAGATAATACCATTATCAAAGGCCCTCCCTATTATGATTTTGGGAACTGCGTCTTTGATATCCGCATCTTTATCCATAATGCACTGAACATTACCAGCGCCAACTCCAAGGGCAGGCTTTCCACTACTGTAAGCAGCTTTTACCATTCCCATCCCCCCCGTGGCAATAACAACATCAACATTTTCTATTAAGTGTTTTGTGTTTTCTCTGGATTGGTACCCTAATATTTGCAACAGATTTTCAGGTGCATTTATTTTACTAAGCTCATGATTAATCAGCTCCACAGCTTTGGTGCTACACTCAATGGCCCTATGATGGGGGGTAATGATAATGGCATTTCTGCCTTTTAACGCAAACATAGCATTGGACATAGGCGTTACAATGGGGTTTGTTGTGGGTGTGATAGCCCCCACGATGCCCACAGGTTTTGCAATCTCTGTAATGCCAGTTTCTTCATCTCTTTTAATGATTCCTACAGATTTTTTATCTTTCAGATTATTCCATATAACCTTGGCTTTCATTTTGTTTTTCAGAGCTTTATCTTCATAGACACCCATTCCTGTTTCAGAAACCGCCATCTTTGCTAAAAGATCCCCATTGTCATATATGGTCCTTGCAATGACTTTTACAACTTCATCCACTTGTTCTTGAGTATATTGCTCATAAATTATCTGAGCTGCCTTTGCTTTTTTTATATATTCCATTACATATTCTCTACTGTCCATAAAAACCTCCTGCTTTTAAACTACAATTTCTCATTTAGAAGGACTGATTATTTCATGCTTCCTGTTTCCATGTACTTTATATGCCAAGAGAGTGCTTCTGATAAAATATGTGGCGTATGCTTTCCTCCTTGAGAGAAAGCACGATGAAAATAATCCATTAACAGAGGTCTATAATCCGGGTGCACACACTGATTAATAATTTTAAGAGCGCGTTCTTTGGGGCTTAATCCTCTCAAATCCGCATATCCTTGTTCCGTCGCAATGACCATAACATCATGCTCGGTATGGTCTACATGAGAAACCATGGGAACAATAGAAGAAATAGCTCCTTTTTTTGCAATAGACTCCGTCGCAAAAATTGAAATCGCTGCATTTCTTGCGAAATCTCCTGATCCTCCAATACCATTCATGATTTTCGTTCCCATCAAATGTGTTGAATTCACGTTTCCATATATATCTATTTCCATGGCTGTATTGATGGCAATAACACCTAACCTTCGTATGATTTCAGGATTATTGCTGATCTCCTGGGGCCTTAAAATAATTTTATCCTTAAAAAATTCTATTTCTTTCTCAAATTTATATAAACCCTCAGGCGAAGGACTTACAGCTGTTGCAGAAGCAATTTTCGCTTTACCACATCTCAGCAAATCCAGCATGGAATCCTGAACAACTTCTGTATAGCAGGTCAGATTTTCAAATTCTGAATGACACAAACCATAAAAAACCGCATTGGCCACACTTCCTACTCCAGACTGTAAAGGAAGCAAATCAGAGGGAAGGCGATTGGCTTTTACCTCTCCTCTCAAAAAGGAAATGATATTTTCAGATATTCTATTTGAAACAGGACTTACGCCAGTTAAATCTCTTGTTTTGTCCTGAGTATGGGTCAACACAATGGCTTTAATTTTCTCTTTTTCACAGGAAATATAGTGTGTCCCAATCCTTTCGCTGGAATGATTCAGAGGAATTGGTTTTCTATTTGGTGGATTCTTAGTGGTATATATATCTGCCATGCCTTCATATCCCAAAGGCTTGGCTAAATTTATTTCAATAATGACTTGCTTTGCTTTTTCAATAAAGGTGGGCGTGTTTCCTATTCCCATGGTTGGAATCACAAAACCATCTTCAGTTATTGCCACTGCTTCAACAATGGCAATATCAATCTCAGGAAGCATATCATAGTTAATATACTGTGGCATGTGGCTCAAATGCATATCCAAATATTCAACTTCGCCTGCATTTATTTTATGTCTCAGTTCATCTGTTGTTTGATAAGGCAATCTCTTAGATATAATGCCAACTTCCGTCCATGCTTTGTCAATTTCCGGCCCAAGAGATGCACCTGAATAGAGATTTAATCTCAGCTCATCTCCATTCTTTTTTACTCTATTGGCTAATGCCATTGGAACTGCCTTTGGATATCCGGATGGAGTAAAACCACTTACAGCAATGGTCATTCCATCTTTTATCAGCAGACTTGCTTTAAAATCATTGGTGATTTTCTCTCTGATTTCTTCATTTCTGATTCGCTCTTTTATATCTTTCATATTTGAAATATTCAAAAATACATCCCCCTATGCCATCATAAACCTTTATATAATATGTATTTTTTATTCTTTGAATTCTATTATAGATCTTTTTGTCATTTAATGAAAATATCAAAAATATATGTTATCATAGTTTCAAACTATCAAGTCTTTGTAATTTTTAGAGTTATAAACAGAGGAGGAAATCAAAATGAATGTAAATCAGCTGAAATATTTTAAGGCCGTTTGCAAGCATAAAAATATAACCAAAGCAGCACAAGAATTGCACATTGCACAGCCATCTCTCAGTAATGCCATAAAAGAATTGGAAAACGAGTTCGGGGTAACATTATTTAATAGAATAAATAGAAGAATTTTCTTAACAAATGAAGGTCACTATTTCTTAAACAAAGCCCATCACTTGTTAAATTGTTTCGAAAACTTTCAGGATGAAATGCTGGATTTAGGTAGCAAAAAAAAGGATCATATTCGGGTAGGTATTCCTTCAATTATGGGCACATTTCTTTTGCCAAAGATCTTTACATGTTTTCATGATTTACATCATGATATTCACTTGGAGTTTTTTGAATATGCCTCCATTGATGCGGTTAAAATGCTTTCAAATGATGCAATCGATTTTGCCTTCATCCTATTAGATGATGATATCAGTGCTTCTTTTGAAACTAAAAAAGTATTAGAAACAGAAGTGTGCTTCTGCGTAAACAGTCAAAATCCTCTTTCCTCAGAAAAAATTATAACCTTTGATCAAATAAAAAGCACGCCCATTGCCCTTCTTCTTGAAGGTTCTTATCATTATAAAGTGATTAGTAAAAAATACAAAGAAAAGAACTCAACGCCTATGATTATTTTGCACTCTAACCAATTATCAACGATTCAATATTTCCTTGAGAAAAATATGGCTGCCACATTTTTATATAAGGAGATATTTAAAGACAACTCAAACATTGTATCCATTCCTCTTAAAGACCCTATCAAAACAAAAATCGGCTTGATATGGAAAAAGAACCAATATCAATGTACATCTAAAAATTCATTTATAAATAGAATTGATGAATTAATTTAAGTCTTCCCTATATACTGCATATACTTGGACTTAACAAAAATATCTCTTCTTTATATTCTGCTATAAAAAAAGTGGCTATCGCCACTCCGCTAGGGAACCCTATGGTTCCCTTCGGCACTGCACCCTCCTTAACCGGCAAAGGAGTATCCCCTCTGCACTCCCCTCTTTTATATAATAGAAAATCGTTATTTCCTATTATATAAAAGGGCTGATTCTGAATATTTCAAAATCAAGCCCTCCTTCTATTATCTTAAACATTTTTTCGTTTCGATCTAACTTTGGCCCCTCATCATTAAACTAATCCGGTAGACAAACACGGCTGTTTCAGCGCGAGTAGCCGTCCCAAATGGACTCAACACATTATTATAGCCTGTTACCAATCCTTTTGATATCAGGTAAGCCAGAGCCTCTTTCGCATAGTCGGATACAGCGTCGGCATCTCCAAAACTTCCAAGGACACTTATATCCACGTTTTCTTGAACCATTCCCTGCATCTTCATGATACGGTAAGCGATCACGAACATATCCTGTCTAGATATAGGTGATTCTGGGTCAAATAGATTGTCATTGGTTCCAGTAATCAATCCCAATGCTTTTGCTGCAGCGATCTCATTATAATAATAACTGCCTGGCGGCACATCTGCGAAATTGTTCTGCCCGCCTGATTCTAAATCAAGCAGCCGCATCATCAAGAGTAGATAATCCCCACGCTTGATATTCCTTTGAGGCCCGAAGGCCGTGTTAGAAATGCCTTTAACGACGCCCTTTTCCATTAACCTATATATAGCCTCATTGGCCCATCCGTAATTGGACAAGTCTGTAAATTGAGATGCTACAGGAATCGGTACAGGTGTTTCTTCCTCTTTCTGAATAGGCTGATCATCATGCCCACTGGAACTGCTTCTGATGATATAGGTATAGCTAACAACACTGCTGTTGGCATATCCTGATTTGGCAGCCATGGCTTTTAGCGTCATAGATGTATCTATGGGGATGGGTGTTGTATACTTTTCACTATCCAAAGTCGGCATAGATCCATCGGTTGAATAATAAATATCCGCACCCTCCAAGGATGTTGACAAAGTAACACTCTGAACCCCACGATAGGTTCCACTGGGTAAGCTTGCTCTGGGAACTGCCACCATTCCTTCTATCTCCGGTGCAATGATATATTGAATCGTTGTGATGTTACTGTCATCCATTCCCACCTTTGATGCTACCAGTTTAACGATTGCCGTTTCTGAAATATTTAAAGATCCATTATACACTGGACTCAGTGGAGTAGGCGTCGTATTATCCCGTGTATAATAGATGGTTGCGTCGC
Source organism: Clostridia bacterium (assembly GCA_016278615.1). Classification (GTDB taxonomy): domain Bacteria; phylum Bacillota; class Clostridia; order Peptostreptococcales; family JAAYPU01; genus Soudan-22. The sequence continues at coordinate 17,886 of JADQBM010000098.1, forward strand.
TTGTAGATGTTGAAAAATCTACTGATACAGGTTCACTATATACCGCTCCTGGCATTGACGCAACGGGTGCTTCTACCTGATGACGCTCACCAACTGCCAATCCCGATCTTTCATGGACAGAATTGAGATTAACCCCTGAGTAACTTTGGGCATTGGTGTTAATGGCCACTTTATAGGTCTCTGGGGTGATACCATCATCCTGATATTGTTTGAATCCTCCAGGATATCGCGCATCATCCACAACGAATCTGACGCGTTTTACAAATTTATCTGAATTAATAATACTGGTTTGATAGGTATCTCCTGCTTCATAGCCTTCATTATCTGCCTCTATGAGAAAATCTACCTGTTTACACGGAACAACTATATTTGAGCTGTCTGTTACTGTAATATTTGTAATGCCGCTTTCAGCATCATATAGGGTTTCCCCCTGCATGAATCTATCAAATTCGATTTCCAACCCTGTACTGTCCAAAGCAACTCCTGAAACTTCTGGAGCATCTATTGACAGCAGTCCAATATTGACCTGATCATGGATCGGTGGCACCGTCATGGACTTTGTCTCGCTGGTCTGATATCCTCTTCCTTCAAACCTAACTTTCCAGTCGCCTGCTGGAACATCCCAGCCATACTTGCCGTCAGTGTCAGTAATATCTGGGTTTATTTCTTCCCAGTCTTCTGCATCGCTCCAGAAGTAGAATGCATCTTCTGCTTCATCATAAATCAAAGCACTTGCTGTAATGCCTTCTACGCGATGGGAATCGATGGCTTCAAAAACATAGCCGGAAGG